>JASUTA010000096.1 GCA_030445805.1 Clostridiales bacterium | reverse complement strand
CGATTGATTGCTGAAATCACATCCAAAAAAAATCAGCTGAACACCCTGAGAGAAGTCGGGGCAAACTATGCCGCCGATATCATCGAAGAGGAAATTCAGCGATTAAATCAAGAGCTTGAACGCTATCAGACTTATGAAGCCGTTAAACTCCATCATATTTACAACCGCGTCGACAATTAGTCGACGTTTTTTTATTTGATGGTTGATCGGTTATTTGATTTACCGCCCGTTTGAAAGAAAATCAAAGAAATTTTCAGTCCCGCTTTGAAGGAAACTGTAGAGTACCGGTTCATCGGTTTTAATTTCACAGACAAATTGAAGGCTTTCGGCATAAGCGCCTTCCGCAGTCAACATATCGTCAATCTCTTTCAAATGCTCCGGTTTCATCGAGCACACAATCAATTGTCCCTGCTTTGAAAAAAAATACAACGCATAGATGTCGCCGTTCAAGTAATACGGATTTTCGGCAACATGCCCGTTGTCACGGTTGAATTCAATATAAAGCCGTCCCTGATCGTAAATGTATTTAACCATTTCCGGATTGCTGACCGTGAATTTGCGTTCAAAAAATGCGTCATTGATGAGGCTGACCGTCATGAATTCCGGTTTGCTGAGATTAAAAGCCGCTTCAATACTGCTTATAGACATTCGCTCTTTAATGCGCACGGATTCAATCATCCCGTTTTCCGACAGCTTTAATGAAACGACGACGAGCTGATACTGCGTCTCAAAGTCAACGAGGGCTTCTGCCCGATACATACCGTCTTTTTCAGGGTAAACCGTATTCTTAATCAGAGTATACTCCACACCGAAAAGCGGCTCCGCTTGATGCAATGCCCCCGGTGTCAAGAATAAAGGAAATGTCGAAAAATCGCGTCCGACCCATCGCATCATAAAGTAATTGATGCGGTGAACGGGAGCGCTCAGTTCCGGAGACAGCCTTCTGAAAAGCGCCAGAATTTCCGATTCGGAAAGGGTCAACCGCATCCGTTCGAAAGTTGGTTCAAACCATTCAAAATCGACGAGTGCCTCCGTGCATCGCTCATCTTGATGATAAGCCTCTAAAATTAAAAATTCCAACTCCGGTTGTGAAATCGGCCGGAACGTGCCGCCTAGCCCTCCGGTTACCCCTTGAACAACCGCTTCAAGCGTTTCGTCAGACGGCGACGGTATATGGTGAAACCCATCAATCCCAAAGCCTTCAAAATCGAGATGATACACCTGTACCACAGTCGTCCCGGCCGAGTCCATCCATTTTGCAACAACGCCGACTACACCCATCAGGCGCGTATCGGTCGCTTTCGCTTCTATAAAGGTCAAAGGCTTCATTTTGCCTCTTCCATTTGTTCCAAAAAGAACGTTTTGATCTTTCTCAGTCGCTCATAAGCCGCTTCTGCCGTTTCCTCGCGGATTGAAAAATAAATTTTCAGTTTCGGCTCAGTACCGGAAGGACGCAGAACCACCCATGAGTGGGCATCCATGTAAAATTTGAGTACATTGGATTTCGGCAATCCGGTTTCGTCTTCGGAAAAATCAATTCGATCCGCGTATCCGATGGCCTCTTTGTCGGCTTTTCTGAAATCCGCCATAATCTGTTCGATTTTTTCCTGTCCTTCTTTGCCGGCAAAGGCTTTCGATACGGTTTCTTCCACAAAGTAACCATGCTTTTTATAAACGGCATCCAGCACTTCCAGTAAACTCATGCCCTGCGTGCGATAGTATTCTGCCATTTCAATCGCCATAAGGGTTCCCATGACGGCATCTTTGTCCCTGACATGCGGGTCAAACAGATACCCGTAACTTTCTTCGTATCCCATGACAAAATGCGTCGGGTCGGCTTCAATTGCCGCACCGATAAATTTAAATCCGGTGAGCGTCTTTTTAAGTTGTATGCCAAATGATTCCGCCTGTGCCCGCGCCAAATCCGATGAAACCACCGTGTTGACAATAAAGTGTTCCGGCGTCAAATCTTTTCGTGTGCTCAAAACGTACTCAATGAACAAACTGCCGATTTGATTGCCCGTGAGCAAATGATAATTGCCGCCGTCTTTTACCATAAGTCCCATGCGGTCACAATCCGGATCCGTGGCTACGATCAAATCCGCATCATGCTTTTTGGCATAAGTCAAAGCCACTTCGAAAGCGATCGGGGATTCCGGATTGGGTTGCTTGCAGGTCGGAAAATCGCCGTCCGGTTCCATTTGTTCGGCAACGGGAATCAAATTTGAAAACGCCATTTCTTTCAGTGTGCGTGTCACAGTATAGCCTCCCGTGCCGTGTAGCGGTGTATAAACCACTTTCAGCTCGGAATCCGCCAAGAGTTCGGGACGAAGCGATACCGCTTTTACCATATGAATGTATGGATCGTCTACTTCGGCGTCAATTGTTTTAACAAAGGCTCTATCAAAAGCTTCTTGCTTTTCCATCCGCTTCACTTGTTCAAAATCCTGAACTGCCAGCACGCGCTCAATCAGCGCATCGGCGAGCTCGGGAATGAGCTGACAGCCCGTTTCATCATAGACCTTATAGCCATTGTATTCCGGTGGGTTATGGCTCGCCGTAATCATGATTCCGCCGACGCAGTTCAGCGTCCTGACCGCAAAAGAAAGTTCCGGCGTCGTGCGAACCCCTTCAAAAAGATAGGCTTTAATCCCGTTTCCCGCCATAACCAGTGCAGTCTCCAGAGCAAATTCGGGAGAAAAGTGTCTGGAATCATAAGCAATTGCAACAGACTGTTCTTTTGATCCTTTGAGGACGTTTTCGATTCGATCCAGCAAAAATTCCGCAAACCCTTGCGTTGCCTTTCGTACCACATAGACATTCATTCGATTGCGTCCCGCACCGATAATGCCTCTCATACCGGCCGTTCCGAATTCCAGATCGCGGTAAAATCGATCTTCTATTTCTGCCGCATTGCCGTCAATGCCTTTCAGTTCTGCCAAAAAGGCTTCGTCAAAATACGTATTTTTCATCCAAGATTCATAAACTTGTCGTGCGTTCATCTCTATCCTCCCAAGGTTTTTCAAGCGTCTCTTTTACATCTATATGCGTCATTTACTCAAACCCGCTTCATACAGCGCCAATATGATTTGTTGAATCAACGGCTTTTTAACGCGTTCCGGCAAAAGCTTGACCCCTTTATTCGGGATCAACAAAATCAGTTTTCGATCCAGTTCATCAATGGTCTTTTTTTCGTATTTAGGGTCGGAAGCCATGCGTTTATTCACTTGTTCAATAAGGGCCTCGAAAGAACGCGTCTCAAACCGATCGATGCCCAGTTCTTCCGCCAACCACTCAATGGCGGCAACGTAAACATTGGAATAAGTAAAATTGCGATCCAGCGCCAAGAGTTCTGCCAGGACCGGAATGATCGTCTCAAATAAAAAGCGCTTTGCCGTCTGATCGCTGCCGAAAAGGGCCATCAGCGGTAAAATCGGTATATTGGAGCATTCGGCAAATTTAGAGAGGGCTTCTTCTTCACTCGGCACTCGGTTCAAGTAGTATTTTCGCCCTTCCAACTTCGTCATCAGACGCATCGTGTCGTAATAGCCCATTTGAATATTGCGCCTAGCCCGTTCGGGGTCGATTTCAAGCGTCCCGCCCAGCGGCTCTGAAGGCTCTATATACGTGACGCGGGTTTTGTCGGAAGCTTTCACTTTTCGAATGCGTCCGACGCCGAATAGGCGAATGGCAATCACCGAATCGCACCCCGCGCCGAGGAGCATATTAATCGGCAAATTGTCGAAAAACCCACCGTCGATCATGTGCTTATTGTCAAAACGCTCATCCTTAAACGCCGGAAAATTGGAAGACGCAAACACATAGTCCAAAAGTTTTCCTTCCGGAATGTCTTCAATAAACAGTTCTACCGGTTTCAAATCCGTCAGCGAAAGCGTCACCAAACCGTAACGCATTTTTGATCGTCTGACTTTTCCTTCGTCGACAACGCGTCTGAGCAACTTACGATAAGGACTGACATCAAATCCGCCCTGCATGACCGTCTCTATAAGAAATTGCCTCAACTTTGCATTGTCGCCTTTAAAGTCCATTTTGAGCAATTGATCCAGTATTTCTTTATCACCCTCGATGATATCCGATGCCTGCGTGTCTCTCCAGATGGATTCCAGCGTTTCAATGCCGTCACTGCAAAGAATCGATGCATTAACCGCTCCGATTGAAGAACCTGCGATAACATCATACTCAATTCCAAGCTCTCCGAGCGCCTTGAGTGCACCAACCTGATATGCCCCTTTTGCGCCGCCGCCTTCCAGTGCGATTCCTCTCATAAACACTCCCGCTTGCTTTCTAGTCTGTTATACATCAATTATATACCAATTTTAATCCGGCGCAAACCATGCAAACCAATTCCTCAAACGTAAAAAAGCACCGTATCCCCTTGGGAATACAAATGCTTTCCGAACTATGGTAATGATTCATCATGTGACACCTTGATTTGCTTGCTTCGGCAACTCATTCCTATTGACTCGTCCCTCAGAATTTCATCCAAGTAGATTGAGCCCGGCACCGGTAGCGGCACTTCCCGCTTCACCTTCTGTTCCGGAATCGTCCGACGAATCCGTCTCCCCGATGTTATACGCATTCATCAAGTTTTTATAGAGCAGGTCTGCGATGCCGATGCCACCCGCTTCCGAAATCTTGGTAGACATTTCATCGTCCAACATCCCTTCAAAGGTCGATCGTGCAAAGCTCTTTTCCGTCAATCCGCCATCGCCGATACTGGTTCTCATTTCCTTGAACATCATGTTCACGAAAAAGGCTTCAAACTGCTGACAAGCTTCTTTGAGCGACTTTGTGTCTTGGGACGCTGCCGCCGCTTCCAGTTGCGTTTTGAATGCATCCGCATCGGCCGCGGTTTTTTGATCCTGAGCGGTGGTTTCATAATAACCCGATACTACACTGTCTACTTTCATGGTGTCTCTCCCTACGAAAACGCCGATTTGAATTTCAGGGTTTTCGATTTATAATCCCTAACGTTTCAGGTTATTGGCTACTTCCAACATGCTGTCTGCCGTTTGGATGGACTTTGAATTGATCTCGTAAGCACGTTGAGCCGTGATGAGATTAATCATTTCATCGACGACCTGTACATTACTGCTTTCAATAAATCCCTGCCAAATTTCCGTGTTGTCACCCTCTTCAAGGCCGACAATGGGTGCTCCGGAAGCGTCCGTTTCTTTAAAGAGATTTTTCCCGACCGCTTCAAGTCCTGCCGGATTGACAAATTTGGAAAGTGTCAATTGTCCCAAGTCCTCATACGTGTCTTCTCCGGTGCGCTTCACAAGCATATTGCCGAGCGAATCCACTGTGAATTCTTCCACGTTTTCCCCAAGCACAATGTTGCCGTCCGATCCCTGAACATAATAACCGTCTGAGGTGACGAGTGTCGGGCCGGCATCTGTTGCGGCAATTTTAAACGTTCCGTCTTTTGTATAGCGTGTGTTGCCGTTGGCGTCGATCACTTCAAAGAAATGATCTCCGTTGATGGCAAGATCGAATTGACTCCCTGTTTGTTGGAGATTTCCAATTGTAAAATCTCTGAGTGTTGCCGAAGTCATAACCCCATGTCCGATCTCAATGGGAACCGGATTGCCCTCATTGTCGATTTGGTCGGACTGTGTCATGCGTTCATACATAATATCCTGAAATTCAACGCGTTGCCCTTTGAATCCCGTCGTATTGACATTGGCAAGGTTATTGGAAATGGTGTCGATCTCAAGTTGAAGATTTTTCATGCCGGATGCGGCCGACCACATTGCTTTCATTCTGATAGCCTCCTCAGATTAAGGTTTATACGCGTCCCAGCTCGGTCACTGCTTTTCCGAGCAGCTCATCAATCGTATTGATGACTTTTTGACTGGATTCATAATTTCGGTTCATTTCAATCAAGTTGATCATTTCTGTTACTGCATCTGCATTGGATGTTTCAAGAGCGCCTTGCACCACTTCTCCGGTGAAACTGCTCTTATCTCCCGTCAGTTCATTGCGTTCTTTAAAAAGCGTTCCGCCGATTTTATAGACGTCACTCGGATTGCTGAAAGTCGTCATCAAAAGTTTTTCGGTGATGGCTCCGTTTTGAATCACTTCTCCGAATTCGTTGATACTGAACGTATCACTGTCGATGTAGATCGGGCCGTTTTGACCGAGGACAATATTACCGTCCATCGTCACGAGTTCACCGGAAGCGTTAATGGTAAAAGAACCGTCTCTCGTGTAATACGTCCCGTCATTTGTTTGAATGTTGAAAAATCCGTCTCCGCGCAGAGCGAGATCAAATTTGTTTCCGGTCACTTCAAGTTGGCCTTGTTCATGATTCGTCAAAATATTGTAGCCCTTGACACCGGCACTGAGCGTCCCGACGACATTGGGAAATGTTTGCGTAATTAAGTTATCGGCTACTGTGCCGTCTATCAGAACATTTCCGGATTCATCCAAGGAAAATTCGGAATCCCCCACATAAATGGCCCCCTTAGACCCCAAAACAAGATTGCCTTGAAGCGGGTCTACTTCACCGCCGATATTTTTATAAATCGTTCTTAAGTATCCGTCTTTATCTTTAAAAAATTTCACGCTTTTGCTATAGTCGGTTCCGTTTTCTGTTTCTACTCTAAAATAGCCGCCCGTTGTAGAGGCGGTCACTTCTGTTTCATCACTGTTCCAAGTCTGAGTCACCGAAAGCGTTTCCGTATCAAAGTCGAGCATACTGCCGTTGATTCTGGAAAACAGCCTTTCGTTGAAGGACTCCGTTTCAACACTGTCGGTTTTAAACCCCGTTGTATTGACATTGGCAAGGTTATTTCCGATCACGTCCATTTTTTTTGTATTGGTAATCATGCCCGTACCGGCAATATACAATCCTTTAACCATAAAAGTCCCTCCAAAAAACATTCACTTTTTATATCGTCATTTCCGGGAACGAACTTTAGAAAAATGTCTGAAAAGACGCTGTTTTTCATTTAGTGATGCCCATTTGAAGGCAAAATGTAATTGATATCGATTATCAATTGATTCAATCCCCGTTATCTATTAATTATTCCTATTGGTTAGACGCTAGGTTTTTCAATGCTTCCGATTGACATGACAGCTCTGATTGTGGTATAGTCAAGTTGGTTTAAAATACCATACCCTTTATTAATTTCAATTTCCTCATTTTGGGAATGTCAGTTCGTACTGTACATTCCTACTTTTTTTATTTTTGTAAAAAACAAATGCTGTCTTCTTGCGGAAGACAGCATTTTTATTGTGCCATTCTAACAGATTTTCTTGTGATTTTCAGAACACACCGCGCGCTTCGGAACAATCGCTTCTTAGACGTATCGCTTCTTCGTCGGCGTCATCATATTTTTTTCGAGAATATCAATGTGCTCAAGGCTGAGGCCGGTTCCTTTGGCAACACAGCTTACGGCGTCGTCCGCAATATAAGTCGGAATACCGGTTCGTTTTTCAAGCAATTTGTTCAAGCCATATAAGAGTGATCCGCCGCCTGTCATGACAATTCCCCTTGAGCTGATATCCGACGCCAATTCAGGCGGCGTTTTCTCAAGGACAAAGTGCACGGCGTCCGCAACGGCATTGACGACTTCCTGGAGGGCTTCGAGCATTTCTTCACTGGAAATAGAAATGTTCTTCGGCAATCCCGTAATGAGGTCACGGCCCCTGCAATCCATCTTGATGGATTTTGTTCTCGGATAGGCCGTACCCACGTTGATTTTTAGTTCTTCCGCCGTTCGTTCTCCGATCAACAGATTGTGCTTTTTGCGCATGTATTTGATAATCGCTTCGTCAAATTTATCTCCTGCAACCTTGATGGAGGTACTGACGACAATGCCGCCGAGGGAGATCACCGCAATATCCGATGTCCCGCCGCCGATATCAATGACCATATTGCCATCCGGCTTCGTGATGTCAAGTCCTGCACCGATTGCCGCGGCAATCGGTTCTTCGATCAAAAATGTACGCCCGCCGCCGGCTTCCATCGTGGCATCCATGACGGCGCGTTTTTCCACTTCCGTGACCCCACTCGGTACGCAAATGATAATTTTAGGCTTAAACAGGCGACGCCTGCCGCACGTTTTATTGATAAAATAGCGAAGCATACGTTCCGTAACGTCATAATCCGAAATGACGCCGTCCTTCAACGGACGAATTGCTATGATATTACCCGGTGTTCTCCCGAGCATTTTACGTGCCTCATTTCCGACAGCGAGCACACGATCTGTATTTTTATCGATGGCAACCACCGACGGTTCTCTGAGAACAATGCCTTTTCCTTTGATATAGACCAAAACACTGGCCGTTCCAAGGTCGATGCCAATTTCAGCGCCAAGTCCAAACATGACTGTCTTTCCCTCCATCAAACATTTTTTATTATTTATCGACCCTTGTTATCTTTGCACCAAGCGCCATTAAGTCCCTTTCTATTTGAGGATAGCCGCGATCGATGTGATAAATTTCATCGACTTCGGTCACCCCTTCTGCGACGAGTCCGGCAAGCACAAGTGCCGCACCGGCACGAAGGTCTGTTGCTTTTACTTGAGTGCCCTGGAGTCCTTTAACGCCCTGAATAACGGCGCTGTGCCCTTCAATCTTGATGTTTGCCCCCATGCGGTTGATTTCCGCAACATGCCTGAATCGATTTTCAAAGACCGTTTCCGTAATCACACTGGTTCCTTCCGAAACAGCGAGTAATACCATAAACTGTGCCTGCGCATCCGTCGGGAATCCCGGATAAGGAAGCGTTGTCAAGTCCACGGCTTTCAAGGCATCCACGCCTCTGACGCGAATGAAATCGTCACCGTCTTCAATAATGGCTCCAACTTCCTTAAGCTTTGCTGTCACCGGTTTTACGTGGCTCGAGACGACATTTTCAATGGTAATATCCCCTTTGGTCAATGCCGCAGCAACCATATATGTTGCCGCTATAATGCGATCCGGAATGGTCTGATGCCGCGCCCCGTTCAGCTTATCTACGCCATTTACGCGAATCGTATCCGTTCCCGCGCCTCTCACATTGGCGCCCATTTCGTTTAAGAAATTGGCCAGATCAACAATTTCAGGTTCTTTAGCCGCATTTTGGATGACGGTTTGGCCCTTGGCCATCGTCGCCGCCATCATAATGTTTTCGGTGGCACCGACACTCGGAAAATCCAAATAAATTTCCGCTCCCACGAGACCTGTTTCCGTCTTAGCTTCAATGTAGCCGTGACCGAGTGTTACTTCAGCACCAAGTGCCTGAAACCCCTTCAGATGTAAATCAATCGGTCTCGCACCGATATCGCATCCACCGGGCATGGAAACTTTCGCAATCTTTTTCTTTGCAAGCAACGGTCCCATGACTAAGAACGAAGCGCGCATTTTCTGAATGATTTCATAAGGTGCTTCACATGTTAACGTTTCCGCCGGAATGACTTTTATCATTTCGGCTTCTCGATTATAATCCACTTTCAACCCGAGTGCTTCAAGCAACTGGATCATCACTTCCACATCCAACAGCTCCGGAACACTTTCTATGGTACATGGATCATCCGCTAAAATAGAGGCCGCCATGAGTTTAAGCACTGAATTCTTAGCGCCTTTTATTCGAATGCGACCGACAAGCGGTCCGCTTTTTTCTACCAACAGTTTTGACAACACTATCCTCCCATTGATCGCCACAGAGCAATTAAGCTCAATCTATAAAGTAATTTCATTATTTTAGGCTCAATTTAGTAAACCAGTTTAAAGTCTTTACACATTTAATATTATATATAAAAAAAGCGCTCCATTCCACATGATTTTATATTTTTTTTCCTTAATTTTGGAGAAGCGACGCTTAGGTCTCGTTTTTCCCGTTTTCTTTCCGTCAAAATGCCTATAAAAATCCAATAAAAAAGCGCACCGTTGTATTGTGCGCCTTTTAAATAACTGCCTCG
>JASUTA010000095.1 GCA_030445805.1 Clostridiales bacterium | reverse complement strand
CGCGAATACGCGACTCAAGGGGATTTAATCACCCCTGGAAATTGCATTGAACGGGTGCGGGGCAGTATTACGATGGACAATATCGGTTACAAACGCTACTCCGGCGAAATCCAAATTTTAAAGACTGATTTTCCGCAAGACGACCGCGTCAATGTCATCGGCAAAATTGATCCGTCTTATGAAAGTTTACTAGACATCATCCCCCGCGGTGCAAAAATAAAGTGGATAGAGCCTAATTTTTAACCCCCTCACCCCAAAAAATTCAGCAATACCCTGTAAGGAAGGATTCCCATGCGCATTTATATTGAAGACAACTATGAAAAAATGAGTAAAAAAGCGGCACTCATTGTCGCCAGTCAAATCATTCTCAAACCTGCCAGTGTCCTCGGACTCGCCACCGGAACCACACCGGTCGGCATGTACAAAGCACTGGTCGAGATGTACAATGAAGGAGAAGTTGATTTTTCCGAAGTCATCTCATTCAACTTGGACGAGTATTACGGTCTCGCGAAAGAAAGCCCTCAAAGCTATTATACCTACATGCACGAACAGTTCTTCAAACACATTAACCTGCCGAAAATCCAGACACACATTCCCGACGGGACAACCGGAGACGTGGTTGCGGAGTGTCTGGGCTATGAAGAAAAAATACGCGCGGCCGGCGGAATCGACCTTCAGGTTCTTGGAATCGGCGGGAACGGTCACGTCGGATTCAACGAACCGAACGACAAACTCAACGTCCTCACACACCTCGTCGACCTCTCGGAAAAAACCATTCGCGACAACAGCCGCTTTTTCAAAAGCGAATCAGACGTCCCGAGACAAGCGCTTTCCGTTGGCATCGCGACCATTATGAAGGCCCGTCAAATCGTTCTGCTCGCCAGCGGCAAAGAAAAAGCCGAGGCCATTAAAGAAATGACCGACGGCTATGTCAATACGCAAATCCCGGCTTCAATTCTTCAAACACATGCCAATGTCAGTCTCATCATCGATCGCGACGCGGCGGCATTATTGTAGGGAATCAAACCGTTTCCCATGAAAGGTGGCATTCAAATGTACGCGCTCACAGGCGGAAAAATCATTTTGAGAAATGAAATTCTAACCGGATACACGCTCCTGTTCGACAAAACCATTCAGGGCATTTTACCCTCCGATGATTTGCGGGAGACCTTTAACGGGAAGCCCGTCAAAGCGGTTGTTCCGGTAGACGGTCACTATATCTCCCCCGGCTTTATCGACATCCACATTCACGGTGCAGGCGGCTGCGACGCCATGGACGGTACACCCGAAAGTCTTCAGACCATCCGCGAAACCCTTTTAAAAAAGGGCACCACCGCATTCTTGCCGACGACGATGACCATGGACAAGCCGTCTGTACACCGGGCGCTGGACAACATCCGAAATGCCATGAATCAGGCACCGGAAGATCCCACCACTTGCTCGGGTGCACAAATTCTCGGCGCCCATATGGAAGGCCCTTTCATCAACGTCGCCTACAAAGGTGCGCAAAACCCGGAATTCATCATTCCGCCAACCGTCGAATTCATTAAAGACTATTTTGATGTCATTAAAATCATCACATTGGCACCCGAAATCGAAGGCGCCGATGCGTTTGCTCACGCTATGAAAGCACATCCGGAAATCACACTCTCCATCGGTCACAGCAAAGCGACTTATGACGAGGCAAAAGCCGCCATTGAATCGGGATTCAAGCACATTACGCATCTGTTCAATGCCATGACTCCGCTTCATCACAGAAATCCCGGCATCGTCGGCGCGGCACTTAACAGCGACGTCACCTGTGAACTGATCGCAGACGGCATTCACGTTCATCCCGACCTCTTTGACATGGTTTACCGTCTCAAGGGAGAGGAACGCCTGATTCTCATCACCGATGCCATTCGGGCAGGGTGTATGCCGGACGGCATTTATGAACTCGGCGGGCAACCCGTCACCGTTAAAGAAGGCAGTGCCAGACTTTCAAGCGGTACATTGGCCGGAAGTGTTCTCACACTGAATGAAGCCGTTCGCCATTTTAAATCGGCAACCCGTTTGCCACTCGAAGCCGTTGTGCGCTTGGCCGCTCTGAATCCTGCACGCCTGCTCGGAATAGAGGATTCAAAAGGCAGTATCGATGTCGGAAAAGATGCTGATATTATCGTTTTCGATGAAGACATCACCGTCCGACATGCTTTCGTGTGTGGCATTAAGCAGTTTTAAAGACCTATTCTGATTCACGATCCGGTGGACTGATAATGTCTTACACCGTAGTTCCAAATGAAATAAGCCGGCACCAATGCTAAAAATCCGATCAAAGGCACAAACGCGTAAATGGCTGCCTCATATCCGGGCACATCGGTCAGGAAAAATAAAGGCAGTGCATTGACGACAAAAAAGGGAACGGCAAACGTGAAAAACCGCTGAATGGCTTTCGGATAAATGGTCAGCGGGTATTGCGCCATTTCCCTGCCGCCGTCGGTAAAAAGATTGACCACTTCCAGTCCTTTTATCGTCCAAAAAGAAAGAGTTGCAAAGCCCATAAAGAGCGCCGCAAAAATACCCATTCCACCAAAGACCATCAGCGCCAAACAAACACCTTTCAGAAATGTCCACTGAAAAGAAGCGTTTGCAATCGCCCAAACGAATACAATCGTCGACTGCACCAGCCGCCCGAATCGGGTAAAATCCTGCTTCGAACCAAGTACCTGCAACACCATATTCCTGGGCCTCACGAGCAATCGGTCGAATTCCCCGGAGACGACTAAGGATGAAAAGCTGTCAAATCCGCGTATAAACAATTCATTGAATGCAAATGCCAACTGCGTAACCCCATATAACAGAGCCACATCCGAGAGCGTCCATTGTTCTAAAGTTCCAAACTGTCTGAACAAAAGTGCCATTCCCGCAAAAGAGACAAATGGCACCAAAAATTGTCCGAGGGTCGTCAGCCAAAATGAAACGCGGTACTCGAGTTGTGATCTAAAATGGTAAACCGTATAGCGCCATAGAAGTTTCATCCGCATCACCCCCCTTGAATCACAAGTTTTTTAAGCGTTCCATTCATAAGCCGATTGCCTATAAACGGGAGTAAGACGAGCCAAAGCAATTGAATGCCAATGCCTGCGAGTGCCTCCGCAGTCCCGATATTGCCCGAGTACACGCGGAACGGGAAATCCGCTGTGTACGCAAACGGTAAAAAGGCCACGACGCGCTGAAGCGTCATTGGCATCAACGGAATGGGAAGCGTCCCGCCCGAAAAAAATTCGCCGACGATACCGAAAATGAGCAGTGACCCGGCAGGAGACAATGTCACAAATACAGAGATATACACAAACATGGAAATCGCCGTATTAATCATAAGGCCCAGCAAAAGTGATATCACAAACAACATGGCCGAAATCGGCGTTTCCGGCAGTGACAGGCCAAACCCAAAGGGAAAGAGAGCGGTCAAGAGTAAAATCGGAACACATCGGAGCAAACCGCTCGAAAGCCGCTGTGAAAAAATCCGCGCATACCAATGCGCGTAAATATTCAGCGGTCGGCACAATTCATAAGCCACATGCCCGGTACGAATCATTTCAAGAAGTGAATTGTCTCTGTACCAAAGCATGATAAAAGCCAAAAATGCTTGTTGAAGCCAAATATACGTCGTCATCTGCGCTTTTGTAAATCCGTTCACTGCCGTTTGATCGCCGTAGAACGCCGAAAAAATGGCAATGAAAACCCATCCGAAGAAAAACTGCGTCGCTATGCCCGCTATCGCAGCCGTTCGATACTGGATTCCCTGTTTAAATTGAGTCTTAAAAATACCTATGTAAGGTCTCACAGTGCAAGCTCCTCGTAGAGACGCACAATCACATCGTCAATGGCGGGGGCATCCACACTGATATCCGATATATTCAGGTGCGACGTCAGACGCTGAATCACTTCCGCCACACCGGTAACCTCTAAATCCACATCCATCGTCAGCCGTCCGGCATCCGATGAAATCAATCGGCATCCCGCCGATTCCAAAGCGCTCAAGAGCGCCTCTCCTTCTCCCGCATATTCCGCTGTAATGCGCTTGGTGTGTACATAACGCGCTTTGAGTGCATTCAACCCGCCGTCATACAACTTCCTGCCTTTTCCGATCAAAATCACCCGTTCCGCCAACGCTTCAATGTCGTTCATGTCATGGGTTGTCAACAGAACCGTCACCTGCTGTTCCGCACAAACCTTTTTCACAATCTTTCTGACGGCAATCTTGGACACGGCATCCAGACCGATTGTAGGCTCATCCAAAAACAAAATAGACGGTCTGTGTAGCAACGCCGCGGCGAGCTCACATCGCATACGCTGTCCAAGGCTGAGCTGTCTCACCGGAAAAGTCAGCAAAGCTTCCAATCCCAGCGCTTCTACCAACCATTCAAGCTGTTCCCTAAAACTATTCTCCGGTATTCTGTAGATGTCCTTCAGCAGTAAAAAGGAATCCGAAACCGGTAAATCCCACCAAAGTTGCGTGCGCTGTCCGAATACCACTCCGATATTTCGCACGTGCGCCACGCGGTCTTTCCAAGGGGTCAATCCCATGATCTCACACCGCCCCGAAGTCGGGACGAGTATGCCGCTCATGATTTTGATCGTCGTCGATTTTCCCGCGCCGTTCGGTCCGATATAGCCCACGATCTCACCGCGCCCCACGCTGAAAGTCATTTCTTCCAGTGCGCGCACCGTTTCCCACGTTCGCCCGAACCACGTCCCCTCCTTCTTTCTGGCCACTTGAAATGCTTTTGAAAGGTCTTCAATTTCAATCATCGTGCCTCCTCTTGACGGATTCCGCATCAGCCTTTCAATGCCGCCGAAATCACGTCTGACTTTTTTCTGCCCCATCACCCAGTCATCACTCAGTCCAACACTCGACCCCTCACTCGGCCCAATGCATGCCCCAGCGCCTGTGCGGCAAGGCCTTTTAAAAATTGCAACGGCAATTAGGGGCGCCTTAAAGAAAGGGGCCCCTTGTTGAGACATTTATTATACCATATTTACCAATCTGCCGACGTTAAAATCACATGACAAAGTCACCGGCAAACTGGCTGGTATAGAGTTTGTAGTAAAAACCGCCTTGTGCGAGCAAAGCGTCATGCCTGCCCCTTTCTACGATTTCGCCCGCATTCATGACCAAAATCTCATCCGCATTTTGTATCGTGGACAACCGATGGGCAATAATAAAACTCGTTCGCCCTTCCATGAGTTCGAGAAACGCCTCCTGAATCGCCAATTCGGTATGTGTGTCAATGGAACTGGTCGCCTCGTCTAAAATCAACATCTTCGGTTTAGTCAGCATGACTCTGGCAATGCAGATCAACTGCTTTTCACCCTGAGATAACCCTTCCCCGCTGTCGGAAACCATGGTGTCATAACCGTTCGGCATACGCAAGATTACCTTGTGAACGCGTGCGCGTTTTGCCGCTTCAATCATTTCCGCTTCCGTCGCGCCGGGATTTCCAAAGCACAAATTTTCCCGAACCGTTCCCGTTTTAAGCCATGTATCCTGTAGCACCATCCCGTATCCGCCGCGCAATCCCGCTCGCGTCATCTGCTTTATATCGATACCGTCAACTGAAATACTGCCGCTGTCCGCATCGTAAAACCGCATCAGCAAATTGATCAACGTCGTCTTACCGCACCCCGTTGGACCGACGACGGCAATTTTTTGCCCGGCCGATGCCCTCAGCGAAATGCCCTTCAAAATCGGTATGCCGGCCTCGTAGGAAAAACAAACCTTATCCAGCGCGACATCGCCGCGCGGCGCCCTGTCCGCTATAGCGTCTTCCGCATCGGGCACTTCTCTTTCCGCGTCCACGAGTTCAAAAACGCGCGCGGCACAGGCGATGGCATTTTGAAGTTCCGTCACGACACCTGAAATTTCATTAAACGGCTTGGTATACTGTCGTGCATAATTGAGAAACCCCGTCAAAATGCCCACCGTCAAGGTCCCATTGACGACTGAAATCGCACCGACAATGCCGACCCCCGCATAGACCAGTCCGTTGACGAATCGCGTCGCCGGGTGTGTAATCGCCGAATAAAAAATGGCATTGACCGAAGCCGTTTCAAGTCGACGATTGACCGCTTCAAACTGTGCGGCCGCATCGGCTTCCTTGCCGAAAGCCTGAACGACTTTTTGACTGCCGACCATTTCCTCGATCAACCCGGTTTGTTCTCCTCTGATCTGAGATTGTGTCTTGAACAAGTGATACGTTTTACCCGCAATATAGCGTGCCACAAAAATAGAAACCGGCGTGAGTACCACCACAACCATTGCAATAATAACGCTCTCACGGAACATGAAAAACAAAGTCACGACGATGGTTAAAATCCCCGTAAAAAATTGAGTGAACCCCATAAGCAATCCGTCGGCCAGTAAATCCACATCCGCAATCATGCGGCTGACGACATCGCCGTACGCATGACCGTCAATATAAGAAAAAGGCAGGTGTTGAATGTTTTCAAAGGCATCTCGCCGAATGTCATTGATGACCTGATAGACCACCTTATTATTGAGTAAATTCATCGTCCACTGGGCGGCCGAAGCAATGACAATCGAAAATCCGATGCGTTTGAGCACCATGATGAGCGCAACAAAATCAACGGCTCCGGGGCCGACAATGCAATCCACCGCATCTCCGATGGCTTTGAGTACGTATAACGTCGTCACGACATTGATCACCGCCATGCCGAGGGCAACCAAAACACGTGCGCGATAGGTGTGAATGTAGCGCCAAACGCGTCGAATCGTTATCAACTGTTGGAAGCGCTTTTCTTGTTGGGAATCCTTCTCTGCTCTTTTTCGGCTGAGTCCCTGCTTAAAGATTTGCATCTGCGCCTCCTCTCTGAGAACGATCAATCTCCGAATAAAGCGGACACGTTTCCAGCAGTACATCGTGCTTGCCCATGCCTACAACCGCTCCGTTATCCAGTACCAAAATTTGATCGGCGCCGCGCACGGCGGAGGTTCGCTGAGCCACAATGAAAATCGTTGGCTTGTATTCAAGTCCCGCAAGGGCACTTCTCAATCTCAAGTCCGTTGCATAATCCAGAGCCGATGCGCTGTCGTCCAAAATCAAAATTTCCGGTTTTCGCACCAGTGCCCTCGCAATGCAAAGCCGTTGTTTCTGCCCGCCGGATAGGTTTCTGCCGCCCTGCTCCACAGCCGCATCCAGTCCGCCTTTCTTTTCTCGGACAAATGTTTCGGCTTGAGCCAACCGCAACGCTTCCCAGAGCGCTTCGTCCGTCGCCGCCGAATTGCCCCATTTCAGATTTTCCCGAACCGTTCCCTTGAACAGCACCGAACGTTGCATCACCATTCCGATGCAAGCCCTCAAATCAGTGAGCGGCCATTCTCGGACGTCCTTACCCCGAATAGATACACGGCCTTCCGTCGCATCATAAAATCGAGGAATCAGGTTGACCAAAGAAGACTTCCCTGAACCCGTCCCCCCGATAATGCCAATCGTCTCCCCCGATTTAGCCGAAAAAGAAATATCCGAAAGCGCTTCTTCTCCGTCATCGTAATAGCTGAGCGAAACGTGGTCAAAACGCACGTGTGCCGCATCCGGCGCCGCTGGTTTTGATGTCGCTGTATCGTATGTCTCTGTATCGGATATATCTGTATCGGATATATCTGTATCCGGTTCGGACTTTTCAGGAGTATTTTTCTTCATTTTCGGTTCGATCGCAAAAATCGCTTCAACCCGTTTTCCGCCGGCAATACCACGGGTCAAATTGATAATCAGGTTGGATAATTTAATCAATTCAATGAGAATTTGCGCCATATAACTGACCAGCGCCACCACGGCACCCGTTGTCAAATCACCGGATTGAACCCGAACACCGCCGACCCATAAAATCAGAATCGTACCGATATTGACCATAACATAAGTCAGCGGTCCCATGGAAGCCATGATCCGACCGACATAAAGCTGCATGTCCGTCAATGTATCGTGTTCACGCTTAAATGTCGCCGCCATTTCCTTTTGCTTGTTAAAAGCGCGAATCACGCGTGCCCCTGTCAAATTTTCTCGAGCCAACGTCAGAATCAAATCCAAATGTCCCTGCACTTTACGATAGAGTGGAACCCCCGTATACATAATCATAAAAATCGCCACCGCAAGCACCACTGTCGACCCAAGAAAAACCAACGCCGACGGGACATCAATCGAGAATGACAAGAAAATCGCACCGATGATAATGACAGGCGACCGCATAAAGAGACGCAGAAGCATATTAAGCCCCGCCTGAACTTGGTTGACATCCCCTGTCATACGCGTCATCAGAGTCGGTATTCCCACGCTGTCCATTTCCGAAAAACCAAGCGATTCAATGTGTTCAAAGAGCTGTTGTCGCAGCTTTGTAGAAAACCCTACCGCAGCACGTGCCGCGAAATATTGAGCCGTCACGGAACAGATGAGCCCTATAACTCCGAGTAAAACAATCAGGGCCCCTTTATGCAAAATATACGTTTGATCGCCATTTGAAATCCCAATGTCAATGATCCACTTCATAACAATCGGGACAATGAGCTCAAACGACGCTTCCATCATCTTCAAAAGCGGCGCCAAAACCGCCTGTACTTCATATCCTTTTATGTATTTAAGCATTGATCGCATCCCAAACGCCTCTTTTCTGTGTGCTTCTTTCCTTAATGGGTATCATAACATAAAAGAATCCATATAAAAATAATTATAAATGTATGATTTCTATATCTTTTTCATATAGTTTCTGGTATCGTTTTTAATATCGTTTCTGATAATGTCGTGCTTATCAAAAAGGAGAATCCGAATGATGGACTTGAAACAACTGGCTTATTTTGTCGCCGTCGTCGATGCCGGCAGTATATCAGCCGCCGCAAAGAACCTGCATTTGTCTCAACCGCCGCTCAGTAAACAAATGAAACAATTGGAGGCCGACCTCAATTGCATTTTATTTCAGCGCGGTGCCAGACACATTGAATTGACCGAAGCCGGACGTACACTATACGAACGGGCACTCTCGATTCTGGCACTCAGCCGGTCGACGCGTGAAATGCTCTATGCACTCTCAAGGGGCAAATCGGGCCATATCCGAATCGGTATTGTCTCATCGGCGGCAGATGTCTTTTTAAAAAAGTGGCTCAAACCGTTTCACCGGTCTTACCCGGATATCGCGTATGAACTCTTTGAAGCCAACACTTTTCAGTTGCTCGAGAAACTTGAAGAGGGGGCACTCGACTTTGCCGTGGTGCGCACACCTTTCCCCGCAACCGGTTTTGCTACCGTGCCGCTCATGACCGAGCCGATCATTGCGCTGGGTCATCATCGCTTTTTCGAACAAACCGATGCAAAATCACCCCTTTCCTCGGAAGACGCACTTCCACTCTCCGCGCTCTGCGGGATGCCTATTATTCTTTATAGGCGCTGGGAAGCCGTCATTCGCAGTGAACTCTCCAAGGCGCAAATCGATTGGCAGTTTTTCTGCATCAACGATGATGCGCGCACAACTGTGCTCTGGGCAAATGAGGGGCTTGGCGTCGCCATCGTCCCCGCTTCTGCTGCCAGTTATTCCGACCCGGTGCAAACGACCACACGCCTTTTGGACGGCGCATTGCCGAAATCGACCATTTCTGTCGTGTACTCAAAAACAGCCGCTCTTTCGGAAGCCGCATCAAAATTTTCAACTTTTGTCGGTGCTTTCTGAGCAATACTAATGATTCTTTAATAGTGTTTTAATGGTTATTTAGCGAACAATCACTATACTAAAAATAAATCATTCATATGGGGGGATTGTCATGAAGTCAAAAAAAATAAAGCGCATCGCGCTTTTTATTATAATCATTTTTATTGTTTTACCCGGGCTCATCGCCCTGCCGACCATTATCAGCGGCTATAACATGTACCGAGACGCGGTCGATGCGGTCTCAATTGAGGATCGGGTTGCAGAAATCAGGGCCGACGAAAATTTTGTCACCATTGATTCGATCGCCCCTTCTTTTCTCACACAACTTATCGCCGCAGAAGATCAACGGTTTTACAGTCATGGCGGAATCGATCTCATCTCAACCGGTCGAGCGCTGCTCACTAATGTCAAATCCGGGTCTTTTTCAGAAGGCGGAAGCAGTATTACTCAACAGCTCGCTAAAAATATGTATTTTACGTTTGAAAAGCGTCTTGACCGAAAGGTTGCTGAACTTTTGGTTGCGTTTCGTCTCGAAAAAATGCTGACCAAAGATGAGATACTTGATCTCTACTGCAATATTGCTTATTTTGGAGAAAATATGTATGGCATTCGCGAGGCGAGCTTGCACTACTATGGCATTGAACCCATTGACCTCTCTGAGGAACAATCCGGCGCGCTCGTGCTCACGCTCAAAAGTCCGAGTGTGAACAATC
>JASUTA010000094.1 GCA_030445805.1 Clostridiales bacterium | reverse complement strand
TGTTTCCGGGGTTTATGCGGTCAGCGCAGATCATTTCAGAATTTACGATGTAAACGCAAGAATAAATGGAGTACCCATCGATGAAAGTGAAATCAGCGGTCCGTTCGAGACGGAGGGCAGTATTTTCTTGTCCTATGCTTGGGAAATTGATAATAATGTAGAAATCACAGAAGGTGAGCAACTCGTCGTTGCCCTGCCGGATGTCTTTGATGATGCAGAAATCGCAGGGACACTCGACGGGTACGGAACATGGAAAGTCGAAGGCGGCAATTTGACGCTGACATTCAGCGCTCTCGGCGGCGGACAATCCGATGTAAACGGCACGGTGGAATTCACAATGAACTACACACTGGATACCGTTCGAATCGATGAACCGTATACACTGGTGATACCGATCAGCGGTACGGAATCCAAAACCTATCGGTTTGATTTGACACCGCCGGCGGGATTGCCGTCCGTCAAAAAAACGGGTGGGACTGCTTCTGGAAAACAACAATGGAGCATTGATTTTAATCAGAATTTAGAGGCAAACAGCCCTTATTCGGTTCTGGATACGCTGGATGACAGACTTCTGTTTGACGGCGGTTCAATGGCCGTTTATCAACTTGAAGTGTATTCAGACGGCAGTGTGGTTCAAGGGAGTGCACTCAACCCTTCACAATATGAAGCGGTCTTGGACCCGGAAGACGCACATGCGATTACATTCAATGTAACGTCGACCTCTACGACGCCGTCTGCTTATCGAATTAAGTACGAAACAACCGTAGATCCGGATAAACTGAACACCACGCAAACCAGCTTTACCTATACCAATACAGCCTCGTTTGGCGGAAACAGCTCGCAGGCATCCGTAACGGTTACAGGTGGCAGTTTGATTGAAAAGAGCAATGGAAATACCACGCTTTCGGGAACATTTAATACAGATCAGATCGAGTGGGAAATTGCTGTAAATGAAGCCAATTACCCACTTAAATCGGTCATCATAGAAGATACCGTTCCACAGGGACTCAACTTGGATGTTGATGATGTCACGGTTTATGATAAAGACGGTGTTCCGACGGCGCCTGTATCTAAAACCTATGACCCGGGCACCAAAAAGCTCATCGTTGAGTTAGGGGATATTTCGGAGTCCTATACGATCAAGTATGTGACGACTTTGGATGAAACCTATTTGCTCAGCTTGACGCCGAGTGTGGATTCGAAAACGTATTATGAGCTTTCTTTTACAAATCAGGCCGTACTGAAACAGACGCAGAACGGTGAAGAGAAGAGCACGCAAAGTGGAACGACTGTTAAAGTAAAAGAAGGAAAACAAATCTATAAAACCGGTTCGGCGGGCATCAGTTACAATGAACAAAAATTCATGAACTGGCAACTGGATATCAATTTGGGCGAATTAGCGACAGGTGCGACGACTGTAACGGATGTGCTCGGGACCGGAATGAAGTTTGATGCGTCATCGCTCAACCTTGTCATCGAACCGCTGAGCGCCGGAGTAACCAGTAGCGTGTCCGGGGCGGCTCTGACGGAAGGCATCGACTATACGATTGCCCTGACGGATTCCAGTGGCGGCACCAACGGTTACAATGATACCATGACCGTGTCGTTTATATCGGGCGGCGGTTCTGCTTACAATGCCGAAACGGCATATCGATTGACGTACCGTTCGCAACTTTTGGATACGTCTTACGATACTCAGAGCAGCCAGTCTACGTTTACCAATACAGGAACATTTGGTGGGAAATCTTTTTCTAAGACGATTCAGTACATCATTAAGAATACGTATATTAAATCCAGCACCGGATTTGATTACAGTGAAGGGGCCTTTGGCTGGAAGTTGGAAGTCAAACCGACGCGTGAGGCGATTTCTAATTTGGTTATTACGGAAGATTTCCATACGGATATGTATATGACGGCTGCGGATTTTGCGGGATTGTCTGTTCAAAAAGTCGGGGATTCAACTTTGACGATCGGAACGGATTACACCCTTACTGCGATTACCGATCCACTTGACGGTGGGAAAATTAAAGGGTTCATCTTGAAATTTAAAGATGATGCCGCCGTGCCTGTGATTGATACAGTTCTCAATAATGCGACTTATCTGGTCACCTATAAAACACATGTGAATCCTGATGTTCTTTCGGAAAACGGGGATTTAAGCTATACCAACAAAGCCGACTGGACATCCAGTGACGGAAGCGGATCGGCCGGAGAAATCACGCCTAATGTGAATAACAATGCAACGTATAACGGCAGTAAATCCGGGGCACTGGATACGGATACAAAACAATTGACGTGGACGATTGATCTCAACTATCTGTCCAAAAATATTTCGGGTGTTCTTTCGGAACCGTTCAAAGTGACGGATGATATTGAACATACCGTAGACCCTGTAGATGGCGAATGGAGCGGACAAAAACTCGTTTCGGGAAGTATCCAAGTGATCCCATACACGCTGAATGCGGCCGGCGATATTTTGCCGGGAGCACCACTGGACGCAACACAACTTTCAGATGCGCATATCACCATTGATGCGGCAGAAGACGGCGGTTCATTTACAGTTACCTTTGGCGGCGATATGACGACACCGTACCGAATCGTTTATCAGACGGCAATGGTCGGTATTTCGGAAACCCTTTATCAGAACACGGCGTCTACCAATTCCGGAGAAGATTATTACGCCTCGGTAGCGTATGTTCAAGGGGATCGCTTTGTGACAAAAACCGGTGCACGAAACGGCGATTTTGTCGATTGGTCTGTTAAGATCAACGAAAGTCAGTCCACCATCAATCAGATTGAGCTGATTGATACCATGAGCCCGGGACTGATTTTGGATGAAACCAGTTTTAAACTCTATGAATCGGATGGGGTGACCCCTGCGGACGGAAGTCTTGATGCGGCAGCGGCTTTTTCCGATAAATTCAGTTATGAAATGCTTGAAAAGGCGACGCCGACTTCACCTCAGCAGTTTACAATTTCTACAAAAGAAGGCGTCATCATTGAGAAAACCTACATCATCAAGTACGAATCGGAGATTTCATACGACGATATCATTGATGATGCATTCACAAACAGTGTGTCCTTTATCGGTGAAAAAGTGACCGAAGGCACACTGGAGTCCACCAAGGAAATTCCGCATACCATTTTATCCGGAAGCGGAACGGGAACCGGCGTCGTCGGTGGGTTTAAGCTGACTAAAGTCGATGAAAACGGCGACCCTGTGGCCGGGGCTCAGTTTAAGATTGAACGGTACAGCGGTGATGAACTCAGAAGTGTTTTGGGGACCATGACGACTGAATCGGATGGGACGCTGACTCTGGACGGATTGCGTTACTTCACTTATAAACTGACAGAAATCTATGCACCGCTTGGCTATCTTCTGCCAACCGGAGATGCGGCGGTCACTGTAATTGAACTCAATGATACCACAACGCAAAATGCCAGTGTTTTGGCAGAAGCGACTGCAGTCAATCATCATCAAATGCTGACCCTTACAAAAAGGGATGCGGAAAACCATGCTTTGTTGCTTGCAGGCGCAATCTTTGAAGTGTTTGAAGACGGCATATCCATCGGAACATTTGCGACGGATGAAACCGGAACGGCTGTCGTTGAAGGCATTAAAGCGGGAAGCCGCTATGAAGTCGTTGAAAAAGCGGCTCCGGTCGGTTATCAACGCGATGTGACGTCGAAGATCATCGATGTTACCAATCAAACACAAAATCAAAGTTTGACTTTTGACAACTACACCCTGCGTGGGCTGAATATCTACAAAGTGGATGCCGAAGACGGCGTAACGCGTTTGGAGGGGGCTGTCTTTGAAGTTAAAAATTCAAGCGGCGTGCTCGTTGCGACTCTGACGACAGATGACGAAGGACATGCGCACCTGGATGACTTGCCTTTTGACACGTATACCATCCGTGAAATTTCTGCACCGGCAGGATACGTTCTTGACGGAACGCCACAGGATGTTCTTGTGAACCAATCGAATGAAAGTTTCAATGTCACTTTTGAGGACGATGCATTCCGCGATCTGAAACTGATCAAAGTGGATTCCGATAATCCGAATTTGCGTTTGGCGGGTGCGGTTTTCGAGCTCTACGATTCCAATAACGTGCTCATTTCCACTGTGGAAACCGATGAGAACGGAGAGGCTTTCATTAACGGATTGACATTTGACACTTATAAGCTCGTGGAAACGAAATCGCCGAGCGGTTATGTTTCCATTGGGATGCCGATGACGATTACCGTCGATGGTGAACAAGCAGAACTCGTCGTCACAGTACGCAACCAATTGCGCATTAAAAACAGTGAAACAAATGCCCCGACGACAGAAGGCACGACAGCAGAACCGACTACGGAAGGAACGACAGATGAGGGTACGACGGAAGTGATAACAGAACCGACTACGGCACCTGAATCTGAAGAATTGTCTACGGGAACCACAACGCCGAAGGAAACGCCGGTAGAAGGCGAGACCGAAGTCCCCGAAGGTGGAAAACCGACCATTAAGACACCGCCTGAAAACGGGACAGTTGAAATTGACGACAACGGAAAATGGACCTATACGCCAAATGAAGGCTTTACAGGAAAAGACAGCTTTACGGTCAGCATCCTTAAACCGGACGGAACAGAAGAGGAGCTTTTAGTTGAAATCGACGTGGAAGATGTACCGCTCGGTTTCGGTGAAGGTGAACTGCCTCAAACCGGTGAATCGATTCCTTGGCTGATGTATTTCGGCGGGATGATGCTTATTGCGCTGGGTGGTTACTTGGTAGCCGGGAAGCGAAAAGCAGATTCTGAAAAATAATGCCAACTACTTCTTACTCTATATAAAAGAAACTCTATTTTGGTCCCATGCCGGTGGTATGGGACCGCTTTTTCGAAAAAGTTATGAGGAGATTTATGATAAAAGGCACGAGGCGCATGCTGGGCATCGGGTTAATCATTGCAGGGCTTGCTTTGCTCTTATATCCGAAGGGAATCGCAATGTATCACGATCGGCAACAGGCGGCGCTTTTGGAAGCACAACTGGAAATGATGCGTGAGATTGCCGTCGTTGATGGCGGAGAAAACCCGGATGGTGAGAGCCAAGCGGTTGACGGTGAAAAGGGGACTGTTGAATCGTATCCGGGGGATGACAGCGAACAGGACGGATCGGAGCAAATCGATTCGATCACAGACGTAGCCGTCATTCCGGAAGCAGAGCAGGAGACGACTGCCGCGCCGACAACACTTTCCAGAGAAGAAAGAAACAAACAGATTGCCGGCTCTTGGCCTGTGGAAGCGGTACTCACGATTCCGAAAATTGATTTAAAGATGCCGGTGATTTCGGATGCCACTCTCGGGCATTTGGATGTGTCACCGTCCAGCATCATCGGAACGGGAACGCCGTGGGATGGCGGAAATTATGCCATCGCAGGGCACCGAAGTCGAACCTATGGCAGGCATTTTAATCGCCTGGATGAACTTGAAATCGGGGATAGCGTTCAAATTACGGATGTAAACGGCAATCAATACGCCTATACCGTCTATGAGAAGGAAGTGGTCGATGAAACCGATCTATCGGTTTTGCAAAATGAAGGGTTTGATGAAGTGACATTGATTACCTGTCATCCGATTACAGAAGTGCATCCGACGACCCGATTGATTGTCAAAGCACGGCTGGACACGCCGTGATGATTTAAAATGAAGTTTATGATGATTTTAATGATAAATTAAAGGATAAATTAAATGATAAATTGAGTGATGAGTAGAAGACCTTTGTGAGCGTTTACAAGTGAACGCCCATGAGGTCATTTTTTTTTGATTTTTTTCTGAAAAGATGTGTAAAAAGAAAATGAGTGGGGTAATAGTAAATTGTAATCGTTACAAAGTAGTTTTTAAAACAGTTTATAGCCCAAAAACAATTTCATTAAAAGAGCGATTTCTATTTTATAAGAATGCGATGTGTATTTTGAGAGGTGTTTTTTAAGCAGAGAACAGGAGGAAACGAATTATGGAACAAGAAACGTATTACAGAATGCCGTTGATCGGAGATAATGCGCCGTCCTTTAAGGCGACGACGACACAAGGAGAGATTAATTTTCCTGAAGACTACGCCGGCAAATGGGTGATTCTTTTTTCACATCCGGCGGATTTTACACCGGTGTGTACCACTGAATTTATGACATTTGCCAGCATGCTCGATGAATTCAAAGCTTTAAATACAGAATTGATCGGACTGTCAGTGGATTCCTTGTATGCGCATATTGCTTGGCTCAGAAAAATTCAAGAGCTCGAGTACAAAGGCATGAAAAATGTTGAGGTGACTTTCCCGTTGATTGAAGATATCAAGATGGAAGTGGCCAATAAATTCGGAATGATTCAACCCGGACAGTCGACGACACAAGCGGTTCGCGCTGTATTTGTCATTGACCCAGAAGCAAAGATTCGAACCATTCTCTATTATCCGCTTTCAACAGGACGAAATTTTGATGAGATCAAACGCATTATCCTGGCGCTTCAAAAAGCCGATAGTGACGGTGTTGCAACGCCTGCCGATTGGCGTCCGGGAGATGATGTCATCGTTCCGACGGCCGGTTCCTGCGGTGTTGCGAAAGAGCGTATGGAATCCGATTCTGAAGAGACGTACTGCCTGGATTGGTTCATGTGCTTCAAACGAGAAAAGAAGTAGTTGAAACAGTCTCTTTTTTATCATAAATAGATCCGAGTCCGCAGCATTGCTGCGGACTTTTTCCGTGTTTGGGGGACGAAAGCGCTTCATGGAAACCGGACCGCGTGTTATAATAAAAACGGTGTAAAAGCCACCGAACAGAATAAAAAATGAGGTGCGGTTGGAATGAAAGCGGAATTAAAAAAACGCATGCGTGTTAATAGATGGAAGGGTAAATTACGATTTTTTTTGAGTGGCATTTTGATCCTGATTACAGCACTGGTTGGAACGGGATGCGGTGAAGAAAAACTGGTGGTTGCAGAACAATTCGGTTTGGCCTATGCGCCCATCGAGGTGATGCGGGCACAGGGATTTTTGGAACAGGCACTTGAAGACGAGGGGCTCCATCTGACGGTTGAATGGGCGAGAATGGCAAACACGGCGGCTATACGCGAAGCGATGCTCGCCAATCAATTGGATATTGGGTTTATGGCAATCACGCCATTTTTGATCGGTAAAGACAATGGCATGGATTGGAGAATTATGTCGGGTGTATCGGAAAGCCCACTCGGGCTTGTCACAGGGGACCCCGAAATTCAAACGACGGATGATGTGGATGCGTCACACCGCATTATTTTACCGCAACCGGGGAGCGTTCAACACATTTTACTTTCTATGTACACAGAACGCGTTTACGGCGATGCAAACAAATTTGATGACCAACTGATGACGCTTTCTCATCCGGATGGGATGACGGCAATGCTTTCGGGGGATTCGTCTTATTTGCATTTTACGTCTCCGCCTTATTTACAGCAAGAACTCAACTCGGACGGGTTTCATGAAATATTAGATGGAGAGGCGTGTTTCGGGGATGCATTCACGTTTATTGTCGCCGTCTGCCCAGAACGCGTTTATCGGGAGAAATCGGTCTACAAGGCATTTATGTCGGCTCTGGAAGCTTCTATGGCGTTTATGCAGGCACATCCGGACGAGACACGTGCGCTTCTGGCATCGGCTTATGAGTACAGTGAAGCGGAACTGGATGCGTATTTATCTGACCCTCAAATGCAGTTTAATAAAACGGTCCGCGGGGTGGAAACCTTTGAAGCCTTTATGCTGAGAGCGGGTTACTTGGAACAGGCACCGGATCCGGACACCCTTTATTGGGAGGCTTATGAACAGTAAAAAGAAGAGACGCCTTTATCAGGTCGGTTTTATCGGAAGCCTTTTAGCGGCGTGGGTTTTAATATCAGAACTGAAATGGTTTCCCGAGGCGCTTTTTCCGGGTCCGTTGGCTATTATGACGCGTTTTTTCGAGTTGATTTTATACGATCAGCTCTTTGGAAAAACGGCATACAGCATTGCCATGGTCTTTTCGGCGATGGCGGT
The DNA here is from genome assembly GCA_030445805.1 of Clostridiales bacterium. Taxonomy (GTDB): domain Bacteria; phylum Bacillota; class Clostridia; order Peptostreptococcales; family Acidaminobacteraceae; genus JASUTA01. The sequence goes on along the minus strand of JASUTA010000094.1, from coordinate 2,370 downwards.
CAGTCTGATTCTTGCCATTGTGCTGATTGCTTTAGAGCGACGATTTGAGGCTGTAGAAGCCAATTTGAGCTGGATATCGGCCGTTGCGGCACCGCTGCCGGGAGCAGCCATTTTACCGCTGGTGATTTTGTGGTTCGGCGTCTCTCAGCGCGCGATGTTTTTTATTATGATTCATGCGACGCTATGGCCGCTTTGGACACAACTTAGGCTTTCGGTTGACCAATTGCACCGGCGCTTTGAACGGTTTGAACGGGCATTCGGATTACCGGCTTTCAGGCGGTTTTGGTACATTTACTGCCGCGGCTCAAAATCGGCGCTCTATGCCGGACTGCGCGTGGCGTGGAGCCGTGGGTGGCGTGCGCTCATCAGCGCCGAAATGATCTTTGGCATCGTGGGGCAATACACCGGACTCGGTTGGTTGATCTATGAGAGACGCATGTATATGGATACGTCCGGTCTTTATGCAGGACTGCTGGCAATTGCCCTTTGCGGCATATTCTTTGAAACGGTTTTATTCAGGGAGGCACGCCGTGAAACCGATCGTTAAAATCGATAAAATTGACAAATCCTTTGGCGACGGGACGGTTTTAAATGCTTTTTCGCTCGATATTTACCCGGGGGAGATTCTCGTGATTATGGGTGCATCCGGCGCCGGAAAGAGCACTCTGCTCAATCTGATCGCGGGGCTCGAAAAACCGGATGCGGGTACAATCACTTACGACGAGGCCATCTTCGAATCGGTCAGAGTGCCCTTTCCGTTTGTATTTCAGGAATCGGAATCGCTGCCGGACTGGCTGAATGTGCGGGAGAACATCGCACTGGTCGCGCCGGATGCCTCTGATTCCGAGATCGATCAAATTCTTGGCGCAGTCGAATTGTCCGAACACGCAAAAAAATACCCCCCTGAGCTTTCAGGGGGGATGAAACAGCGACTCGGTATTGCGCGGGCACTGATTTGTCGGTCGAAAGTCGTCTTGATGGATGAACCTTTTGCGAGTCTCGACGAGGAAATGCGCCTGCGCCTTCAAAATTTTTTGATCGATCTTCAAAAGCGCCTCGGCTTTACGGTCGTGTTGGTGACACATGACAGCAGGGAAGCCGAGCGCATGGCTTCGAGGGTCGTTACCTTAAGCGGGGTCAGCGCCTCTTAAATTTGGCAAAGACTTTGTCTAAAAGCATGCCCGTGAACATGAATCCCGGAGCGGGATCGTTCCAATCCCAAATGGAAGGCGCCTTTTTGACAAAAAGTGAGCGAAAGACCTGAGAAGCGGTCAATTGACCGGCTTTGATGTAGTCCCGAATGGCGAGAAGGTCTTCAAAACCGTATTGGAAGACGATGTTTAAGTCCTCTATGACGGCCTTCGGCGGCAGTGGCTTGCCGAGTAGATCGCAATAGGCAATATAGGGCATATTGAGACCGATTTTATTGAGTAAAGTATTGAAGTTGGTCGTTCTGACATTGACTTCTATCAGATAGAAGGCGCCGTTTTCGGCGTCTTTTTTAAATTCGATTTCAGCAAATCCGCGATAGCCGAGTTTTTTGAAAAAGGGAGCGCCGATGTCATACAGTTCGGGAAAATACTTTTGACCCGTATAGACGGAAGCCCCGAAATTAATCGGATATTGGCGGTATTTTTGGAACGTCGCCCAATGCGTGATTTCACCTTGTTGATCCATATAGGCGTCAAACGTGTGCATGTGATCGTCAAATCCGGGGATGATGCGTTGAACCATCATTTCAAAACCCGCTTCTTTTGAGCGTTTTAAGGCATCGGTCAACGCTTCCGGTGAATCGGCAATGAAGAGTTTTTTGTGAAAGACCGACATAAAAGCCGGGGAATCCGCCGGTTTAACCGCGCAGGGATACTTGATTTCCGCGGCGACGCGTTCCATCAGATTCGGTTCGTCCGGACTGAGCGTTTCGGGTACACGGACGCCGAGAGATGCCGCGAGGGGATAGAGCTGCATTTTATCCATCAGGCGCATTTGTATGCCGGGTTCGGTTTGAGCGATGAGAAAATCTTCTTTTAACGTCTCAAGGTGAGTATCGATGACTTCCACATAGGCGTCATGACATGGAAACAGCACAGGCGGCTCATCCTGTGCCTTTGCATAGTCCTTGAGAAACTGAACAAACGCTTCGGTTTCTTTTTTATAGTGCGGCGCAATCAATTGCTCACTGCAATATTTTGAACGTGCGCCGTAAGTGCCGTCGGTACTGTAATCGACGGCGACCGTATGTATCCCTTGTGAGCCAAGGCATCGGATGACACTCAAACCGATGTAATAATTACTTCCCAGAACAACCGCTTTGTTTTTCATAAAACTCCTTTAAGGGTGCCCATAAATGATTTTTTTCCATTATAATAT
>JASUTA010000093.1 GCA_030445805.1 Clostridiales bacterium | reverse complement strand
TCTGTAAACACTCAACATCACGCTCAAGCAGCTTAACATCTGCTTCACATAGATTTTTATTGTACCGAGGTAATTTTACACACTAATTTGGACTTGACAAAAGATGGGGGAGAAAACATCATGAAATTGGAAATCGGATTTGGGAAGACGCCGCAAACGGTGCAGGTCCCCGATGAAAACTTAATGGGCGTTTTGACGCCGAATGAGGTGGCGCATTCGCTGACGGGAGAAGATGCGGTTAAAGACGCGCTCAATCATCCGATTGGGACAAAGCGCCTCGGTTCTCTGGTTCACCCGGGAGAAAAAATTGTGCTGATTACAAGTGATATTACGCGCCCGGTGCCGAGCTATCAAATCATTCCGTCGCTTCTGGACGAACTGGAATCCGTGGGTATTGATATGGCGGACGTGACGGTTATTTTTGCCTTGGGAAGTCATAGAGGCCATACGCCGGAGGAAATGAAAAAACTTGTGGGTGAGACGGTTTATAACAAAGTGCGCTGTGTGGACGGTGATCCCAAAGATTTTGTGCATCTCGGGGAGACGAAGCTCGGGACGCCTGTTGACATCACGCGCATTGTGGCAGAAGCCGACAGACGCATCGGAATCGGCAATGTGGAGTATCATTATTTTGCGGGATACAGCGGCGGAGCAAAAGCCATTATGCCGGGGGTTTCAACACGTGCGGCGATTCAGTCCAATCACAGCCGAATGGTTTTGCCGGAAGCGGCCGCAGGTCGGCTTGAAGGCAATCCGGTGCGCATGGATATAGAGGAAGCGGTTTCTTTCTGCCCGATGGATTTTATCGTCAATGTCGTCTTAGATGCGCATAAGCATATTATTTACGCCGCGGCGGGAGATTATATTTTGGCGCATCGCGATGCGTGTCGGTTCTTGGATAAACTTTATCGAAAAGAGATTGATTCCTTTGCGGATATTGTAATCGTATCACAGGGTGGGGCGCCGAAAGACCTGAATTTGTATCAGACGCAGAAAGCCCTCGACAATGCCAAACACGCTGTAAAGCCGGGCGGCATCATCGTCTTGGTGGGTGCGTGTAATGAAGGCCTCGGCGAAGAAGTCTTTAAACGCTGGATGACGGAAGCGGATTCGCCTGATGCACTGATTGAAAGGATTCAAAAGGATTTTCAGCTCGGCGGACATAAGGCGGCGGCGATTGCACTGACGCTGAAACGGGCAGACATTTACCTTGTCTCTGAAATGGAACCTGACTTTGTGGAAAGCATTTTTATGAAACCGTTTTCCAGTGTTCAAGTAGCTTTGGATCAGGCTTTGAACGTATTGGGAAAAGAAGCCTCTGTTTTGGTGATGCCGTATGGCGGTTCAACGCTTCCTGTGAAAGTGGATTGAGAGAAAATGAGATCAAAAATTTAAAAAGACGCATCTTCGGATGCGCCTTTTTTTTATGAAATGGATAGATGTTTTGTATGTGTTACGGGCTTACTTTCGCGCAACCCCGCTTTTACGAGCGGCTTCTGCAACGGCGAGTGCCACGGCATCTTTGACACGTGGGTCAAAGGCATTCGGTAAGATATAGTCTCTGGCAAGTTCTTCCGAAGAAACGAGACCGGCGAGGGCATACGCCGCGGCAATTTTCATATCATCATTGATGTCGCTTGCACGGACGTCCAATGTGCCTCTGAAAATACCCGGGAATGCCAATACGTTGTTGATTTGATTCGGGAAATCGCTTCGACCCGTACCGACAACCGCAGCTCCCGCTTCATAGGCGAGATCCGGCATGATTTCAGGTGTCGGATTTGCCATCGGGAACAAAATCGGATCGGCGGCCATGGCTTTAACCATTTCCGGATTTAGGATTCCGGGTGCGGATACGCCGATAAAGACATCGGCCCCGATCAGTGCGTCGGCGAGTTTACCGGCAACTTTGGATTTATTGGTGACGCGGGACATTTCTTCTGTAACCGGATTCAGTCGATCGCGGCCTTCGTAAATGATGCCCTTACTGTCGCACATGATGACGTCGTTGAGACCCATGGCCATGAGCAGTTTGATGATGGCCACGCCTGCCGCACCGGCACCGCTGGTGACTACTTTGATTTCATTTAAGTTTTTTCCGACGAGTTTGAGCGCATTGATGAGGGCGGCCATGGTAACGACGGCAGTCCCGTGTTGGTCATCGTGGAAAATAGGAATGTCGCAGCGTTCTTTGAGCTGCTTTTCAATTTCAAAACACCTCGGTGCGGCGATGTCTTCCAAATTGACGCCGCCAAAACTGCCCGCGAGCAGAGCGACGGTGTTGACAATATCGGATACTTCTTTTGAACGGATACAGAGCGGAATGGCATCTACGCCTCCGAATTCCTTGAAGAGAACACATTTACCTTCCATAACCGGCATGCCGGCTTCCGGCCCGATGTCGCCGAGACCGAGTACGGCCGTTCCGTCCGTAACGACCGCAACTGTATTCCAGCGGCCGGTCAGCTCATAACTGAGGTCAATGTCCTTTTGAATTTCAAGACACGGTTGTGCAACGCCGGGCGTATAAGCGAGCGAGAGCGCTTCGCGATTGTCCACTTTAACTTTTGAACGAATATCGAGTTTCCCTTTCCACTCCCTGTGGAGTCTGAGGGCTTCTTTTGCGTAATCCATGGGGCCTCCTTTAGCTTTTTTATTACTTCTATTTTAATGGGTTTAAATCAATTAGTAAAATACATAATTTTATTGAATCTATAGATTTTACTTATGTTTTTTTCTTCAAATTCATTCAAATATCGTCAAAAAACAAGCGCCGGGTGGTATAATGAGCGTATATTCTTTAGAAGCACCGAGAAAACGAATTTTGAAAGACCATCTATAGTTCGGAGGAAACGATGAAACTATCCCAATTGAGGCATTTTCAAGCAGTCTGTGAATACAACAGTGTGACACTTGCGGCAAGGGCGATGCACATTACCCAGCCTTCGGTCTCCAGCTCCATCCGAGAGCTTGAATCGGAGCTTGGCGTCAATCTGTTCCACCGGGTCGGACGGCGGTTGGCGCTGACGCAGGAAGGTGAATATCTTTTGGAGCGGGTGTCACATATTTTGAGGCAACTGGATGCCCTCGAAATACAAATGCGGGATTTCGGCAGTCGGAGCAATACCATACGAATCGGGGTTCCGCCGATGATCGGCACGTTTTTATTCCCGGTTATTTTCGACGCTTTTCATGAAGCACATCCGGAGATCAAATTTCAGATTGTTGAGCACGGATCGATTCGGACAAAGCAAATGGTTTTGGACGACGAGCTTGATGTCGCCATTGCCATTGTCGGCGACAGCCGCGATGAAGCGCTCAACAAAATTCAAATTCTTCGCACAAGTCTTCAGTATTGTGTGGCCCCGACACACCTTCTCGCCGGACATGATAAAATACGATTGTCCGATTTGGGTGAAGAACCGCTTATTTTTTTCAAAGATGATTCTTTTCAGAGTGCCGTGCTGACGGAAGCGTTTTCAAATCTCGGTATACGGCCGGATATTCTCCTCTCTTCAAGCCAGCTTTATACGATTAAAAAGGTTATTGCACAGGGGCGGTCGGGGGCTTTTTTATTTAAGGAAATTGCTGAGATGGAAAGCGATATTGTGGGTATACCTTTAGAGGATCAGCTTCCGATGGAGATTTATCTGATCTGGAAGAAAGAGCGCTATATTTATAGAGAACAGGCGGCCTTTATTGAATTTATTCAAGCCTATGATTGGTGAAAGGAGTATTGATTATGAAACCGGCACTTTTGGTAATTGATATACAAGAGGCTTTTGTCGGCCATTTAAAAGGAACGGCAGCGTTCGAGAAAACCATGATTTACATCAATGAAGCGGCCAGGTGCTTTAGGGAAGCAGGGGAATCGGTTATTGTCGTCAGAGATATTTCCGAGGGAACCGGAGACAATTACAAAACGGTTCCGGAATTTACAACGGGCGACCATGATGTTGAAATTCTCAAGATGTATAACAATGCTTTTTGGAAAACGGATTTGGAAGGGATTTTGAGAACGCGCGGTGTGGATTTTGTCATTGTTTGCGGCAATGCGGCTGAATACTGTGTTCTTGCGACGTATAACGGTGCGCGCGAACGGGATTTCGGGGTGGCAATGCTTCAACATGGCCTATTTGCGGAAACGCATGAAGGGCGAATGGACGGATTTAATAATCGGGCGCTGATTTCTTATGAAGTCATTGACGCACTATTGAAAACACATTAAAATCCATATAGAATAAAGTGATTGAAAAAAATAACAGCAGGTGACAGATTTGAAATGGTATAAAGAATTAAAACGGAAAGATCATAAACGCATTTATGGCATGCGAGAAATTTTAAAATTTATCGGACCCGGATTGTTGGTAACGGTCGGGTTCATTGACCCGGGGAATTGGGCTTCAAATATCGCCGCCGGTTCGGAATACGGGTATAAATTGCTTTGGATGGTGACGATCTCCACCATTATGCTCATTGTCCTTCAGCACAATGTCGCGCATCTCGGTATTGTTACCGGTGAATGCCTTTCGGAGTCTGCCAGCAAGCATTTAAAGCCTTGGGCATCGAGAGTGATTCTCTCCACGGCTGTACTGGCGGCGGTTTCCACGGCGCTTGCCGAGATTCTCGGAGGTGCGATTGCACTGAATTTGCTTTTTAAGGTGCCGATTCGTCTGGGCTCGGTGATGGTGCTTGCATTGATTATTTACATGTTGCTTTCCAATTCTTATTTTAAGTTGGAAAAATGGATTATCGGTTTCGTTTCACTGATCGGATTGTCTTTTCTGTATGAATTGAGTCTGGTGGACGTGAGCTGGGGTGAGGCGGTGCGCGGCTGGACACATGTCAGTATTCCGGGGGGATCGATGCCGATTGTCATGTCGGTTCTCGGCGCGGTTGTCATGCCACATAATTTGTTTTTACATTCGGAAGTCATTCAGAGCCGTCAATGGAATCTGAAAGATGAAGCGATTATGAAAAAGCAATTGTCCTATGAATTTCTGGATACGCTTTTTTCCATGATTGTGGGCTGGGCAATCAACAGCGCTATGATTATTTTGGCGGCGACGACGTTTTTCAAGCAAGGTATTATTGTGGAAGAACTTGCTCAGGCGCAGAGTATGCTCGTTCCTTTGGTGGGCGGGGGTGCGGCCATCGTCTTCGGTGCGGCGCTTCTCTTTTCGGGAATTTCATCGACCATAACGGCCGGAATGGCAGGCGGTTCAATCGTCGCCGGTATGTTCCACGAGCCTTATAACATCAAGGACCTTCACTCAAAACTCGGTGTCATCGGAATTTTGGTGGCGGCAACGGCTATTATATTCTTGATTCAAGATCCGTTTCAGGGGCTGATTTACAGCCAGATGCTCCTCAGTATTCAATTGCCGATTACGGTTTTCCTTCAAATTTATTTGACTTCTTCGGAAAAGGTTATGGGCAAGTATAAAAATCCGTTTGCGACGAAGATTGTCCTGTGGATGATCGGCATTGTTCTGATGGTTTTAAACATCCTTTTGTTCCTCAGCTTTTTATAAGAGGATTATAAAATGCTTGCAAGATGCTTGTAAAATGACAATTAAAGACATCGAATTTTGGGATTCACAAAATTTGAATTGACTTTTAAAAGGACGAATGATACCATGAGGGTAGAAAATTGAACCGGATGGTTACTGGTAATGCAGGCTATACCTTTATTGACGAAGGTGTAGCCTTTTTTTGTTCGCAAATCAACGTTTTTGGGTGAAGTACAGGTTCTGGGGGTGAATTTGTGATTATTCGGAAGGTTCTAAACAACAATGTCGTTGTGGTGAACGACGAGAACGGAAAAGAGCAGATTTTAATGGGGAGCGGCATTGCGTTTGGAAAGCGCGTCGGAGATTTTGCCGCAAAAAAAGATGTTGAAAAAGTTTTCACGTTGGCCTCTGCCGATATTTCCGGAAAGTTTCAGGAGTTTATTTCAGAAATCCCGATGGAAAGCATGGAGTTGTCGGATGAAATCATATCGCTTGCAAAGTCGCGTCTCGGAAAGCGATTGAACGACAGCATTTATATTTCTCTGACGGACCACTTGCACACGGCGATTGAACGGTTTAAATCCGGTATTGTCGTCAAAAATGTGCTTTTGTGGGACATTCAGCGCTTTTTTCCGGATGAATATGAAATCGGGCTAATGGCACTGGACGTTGTAAAAGAATATTTCGACATCAAATTGCCCAAGGACGAAGCGGGTTTTATTGCACTGCACATTGTCAATGCGGAGATGGACGAAGCGGTTGACAACATGTATGAAATCACGCGTATTATGCAGGAAATCACCAATGTGGTCAGATATCATTTTAAGGTAACCTTTGATGAAGATTCGGTTTATTTTTACCGGTTTATCACACACCTCAAGTTCTTTGCACAACGATTGGTCAATCACAACAATTATGCCGATGACAGCGAAGATGATCTGCTTGACGTCATTCGAGAAAAATATCCGGAAGCTTACAGGTGTGTGTTGAAAATCGGTCATTTTATTCAGGAAAAGTACAAATACACGCTTTCAAATGAAGAAAAGCTGTATTTGACGATTCACATCGCGCGTATTGTTTCAAAAAATAAAGCGAAAAAATAAAGGATGCCTAATGCGGCAGATGGGAGGTGGCTCTGCTTTTAGCGATATCGATTGATCGGAGATCGGTGTGGCTCTCGGATAGTAACATTCAGTTGGCTATACCTTCATTATGAAAAATCATTTTTTGATATGGAGGAAAATAAGATGGCAAAATACGATGTGCTGACGTCGGAAATCATTAAAAACGTCGGCGGAAAAGAAAATGTTGTGGGTGTAACACACTGCTTGACTCGACTGCGCTTTTCTTTAAAAGACAGGGGTCTCGTCAATGAAAAGGCGTTGCTCAAGCTTGACGGCGTGGTTACTGCGCAGAGTGCAGGCGGACAATATCAAGTGGTCATCGGGTCTCATGTATCGGATGTTCACAAAGAACTGATCGGAAAATTGGGACTTTCCGTACAGGACCGTTCAGAAGTGGATGAACCTAAAAAAGGGGCACTCAATCGCGTAATTGAGATTATCACAAAGGTTATTACCCCGGTACTCAATGTCTTGATTGCAACCGGATTGATTCAAGGCACATTGGCACTTCTTACCGCGCTGGGTGTGATTCAAAGTACGGACGGCGCTTATATTCTGCTCAACGCCATGGGAAATGCGTTGTTTCAATTTTTCCCGATCATTCTCGGATATACCAGTGCCAAAGCCTTCAATATGAGCGGCTATGTCGGAATGCTCATCGGTGCGATTATGGTGTTCCCGGGCATGACGGCAAGTTTGGCAGGGGGCGATGCGCTGTATACACTCTTTAGCGGAACGATCTTCCAAACAGCTGTATACAAGACTTTCTTCGGCATACCGATCATGTTTCCCGCAACCGGATATGCATCAACCGTTGTTCCGATCATCTTTGCCAACTACTTTGCATCCAAAGTGGAGCATTTTTTCAAAGAGCGCATTCCCGCAATTGTCGGGTTTACACTGGTGCCTTTCCTGACACTGGTTATTTCTGCGCCGGTGGTTATTTTGATTGTTGGCCCGATTGCCAACTTTGCATCTCTTTTAATTACCGCCGCTGTTACGTCGTTGTATGACATTTCACCGATTTTAACAGCAATCGTCGTGGCATTTTTCTATCAACCGTTGGTTATTCTCGGTTTGCACTGGCCACTTGTAACACTGGCGATTACGAACTTTGTCGGAACAGGAAACGACTATATTTTGCCGATGATTTATACGGCTTCTTTCGCGCAGACGGCTGTCGTTGTCGCCGTTTATGTGCGCACGAAATCAAAACGCATGAAAGGCGTTTGTATTCCTGCGATTATATCCGGTCTTTTCTGTATCATTGAACCGGCAATTTACGGGGTCACGCTCCCAGTGAAAAAACGATTCGCCTTTTCTATGATCGGCGGTGTTGTGGGTGCGGCCATCCTTGCGGCATTTGATGTGCACATGTATGCCATTTCAGTCGGTGTTTTGGGAATCGTCGGGTTCTTGAATCCTGCGGGCGGTACGCCGACGGGACTGATTATTGCAATCGTTGCGACGGTTGCGGCGATGGTAGCGGCATTTGTCTTGACGTATATCACATTCGGAAAAGACAGTGAAGATGAAGCGGAAAACGGATTGCCGGAAGCCGATGCACGAAAACCGCTTTATGATAAGATCGTTTTGGATGCGCCGATTAAAGGGGCGGTACGTCCTCTTGAGCAAGCAGAAGATGCGGCTTTTTCAAACGGTGCGCTCGGGAAGGGCATTTTGATTCTTCCAGAAGACGGTAAGGTCATCGCGCCTTGTGACGGTGAACTCACAACTTTGTTTGATACCGGACATGCCATTGGGATCACAGCGGACAGCGGTCTTGAAATCCTCATTCACGTGGGAAAAGATACGGTTCGATTGGAAGGTCGGCATTTTACAAAAGTGATGGCTCAAGGGGATCGTGTAAAACGCGGTGACGTCATTGTCGAGTTTGACATGAAAGCCATCAAAGAACTGGGTTACAATTTAGAAACGCCTGTTTTAATCAGCAACAGCGATGCTTATTTGGAAGTGATCCCGTCTAAAATAGAATCTGTCGATTATTTGGAGCCGATTCTTACGGTGATCCCGTTTCAATCTAAAGTCGCGGAATTGAATTTACAAGGCGTCTCAGGAGGTCTGGCGTGATGGACACATTGTCTTCAAGTGTGTTGCCTTGCAAAGAATCAATCGTTCGTCGGATTAAAGGTGCTTTGATCGGTTGTGCACTCGGGGATGCCATGGGAATGCCCACAGAGATGTGGACACGTGATAAAATCAAAGAACGTTATCCACAAGGTGTCAAGACGTTTCTTCCCACGGCTGAAGATGATTTCTTCGGCAGGAAGATGCCTGCGGGCAGCGTGACGGATGATACGGCAAATGTCGTCATGATTTTAAACTCAATTGTTGAAAATGACGGAACGCTCAATGCAAAGGGGTATATTGATGCCCTGATCTACTGGTATGCGCATTCGGAAGTGGCTGCTTTGGTAACGGGGCCGTCAACGATGCGGGCGCTGGCGCAAATTGAAAAGGGTGTTCCGCTACAAGAGACGGGTAAAATGGGAACAACCAATGGCGCGGCGATGAAAATTGCCCCGATCGGCATGATTTCGGATTATGGAAAAATGGGAGAACTCGTCAATCGAGTGTACCAAATTTGCATGCCGACGCACAATACAAATATTGCGGTATCCGGTGCTTCAGCGGTTGCGGCGTGTGTGAGTTACGGCATCAGCGGCGGACAGTCCGTGGAGGATTTGTGGATTTTGTCAAAGGCGGCTGTTATCGCGGCGCAAGGCGTTGGCTTTGTGACACCGAGTGCTTCGCTGCGATTCAGGATCAACTATGCGCAGTCTATTGTGGAAGAGGCGATGAAGAATGGTGCCCCTGAAAATTTTGAGGCACTTTCAAATGCGCTGGATCGACTTTATGCCGAACTCGGAACGTCGGTTGAGACCATTGAAACAATTCCTGCGGTACTTTCTGTGATCGCGCTTGCCGGGGGTGACCCGATGAAAGCGGCTCAGCTCAGTGCCGGAATCGGAGGAGATACGGATACCATCGGTGCGATCAGTTGTGCCATTTGCGGCGCTATGCATCCGGATTTTGACCCGGATACGGTGAAAATGCTTGAATCTGTCAATGAACTTGACTTTGAGAAGCTGGCACAGGCCATTGCCGTTTATTCGCCGTATTATTAGGAGGGCGTTATTGATACAAAAGTGCATTTTGAGCGGTTTCCCTTTTGACAGAAATAGGATATAATAAGGACAGTTTTAAGATAAGACTTTGCAGAATGGGGGCCGCTCATGAAACGCTTTTTTGGAAAATTTGAGTACAATGCACCTGTCGTGCTGACCTTTGCGCTTGTAGCGACGGTGGTTTATCTGGTAACGAGCCTCTTTCCGGGAATTCGCACAACGTTCTTTGTTTACTATGGCGGTGCTCGTCCGATTGATATCCTCAGATTATTTTTATCTACCGTGGGACATGTCTCCTGGGAACATCTTTTGGGTAATTTATCAATGATTTTACTCATAGGCCCGATTTTGGAGGAAAAGTATTCCTCAAAATTTTTGCTCCTGTCGATGGGGGTTACGACCGTATTGATTGGTCTTACCAACTCTTTGCTCACGGGAGGCGGTATTATCGGTGCCAGCGGTATTGTGTTCATGATGATTATCATGATTTCCTTTACCGGGGGCGAGGACGAGAATGATTCTAAAATCCCGCTGACATTTATTCTGGTTGCCCTGCTCTATTTGAGCCAGCAGGTTTACAATGGTCTGTTTGTTCAGAACAATATATCCGAGCTTGCGCATATTGTAGGAGGCGTGTCCGGTGTGATCATGGTGCATGTGTACAAATATTACTGGAAGAAATAGAAAAAACGACCTTAG
>JASUTA010000092.1 GCA_030445805.1 Clostridiales bacterium | reverse complement strand
CAGGAATGGTGACCACAAGATTCGGTACATTCCCGTCGACATGCGCTTCTAAAGTCCCTTTAAAAGCATTCTTATTGACATAGCTCATGGTTTTTCCGGCCAAATAGTTCAGCCCATCCAGATCCGCTTCTTCAGACCCGAGGACGATATCTTTGTCAAAAGATTTCACTTGAATGACCGTTTCAAACATGTTGCGCGGTCCATCTTGAATCATTTGTCCCATAGAATGCAAATCCGTCGTATTGTTCATTCGAGTCGGGAAAAGGCCTTTTCCGTCTTTTCCTTCACTCTCTCCGTAAAGCTGCATCCACCACTCGGCAAGAAATGCCATGGACGGTTCATAATTGACGAGCACTTCAATGGCTTTGCCCTTTCTGAGGAGTACGTTTCGCATCAAGGCATACTGATAAGCGACATTCTGATCAACATCGGTCGTCGAAAATTCTTCCGCCCCTTCAGCCGCACCGGCCATTAAAGCATCGATGTCAATTCCCGCAGCGGCAATCGGCAAAAGGCCTACCGGCGTAAACCAAGAATATCTGCCGCCGACACTTGCAGGGATGACAAAGGTCTCATATCCCTCCGTATCCGAAAGCTGACGCAACGCGCCTTTTTCCTTATCCGTCGTCGCAAAAATCCTCGAACGCGCCCCTTCTTTTCCGTATTTCGCCTCAACGGCATCTTTCAAAATTCTGAATGCAATGGCCGGTTCTGTCGTCGTTCCGGATTTTGAAATGACATTCAGGCAGACATCCTGTCCTTCAATGATTTCAAGAAGGTCTGTCATATAAGTGCCACTGATTTGATTGCCGGCAAAATAAATTTTAGGACCTTTTCTCTTTTCTTTCGGAAGTTCATTATAAAAACTATGTGTCAGCGCATCAATGACTGCTTTCGCACCCAAATAAGACCCGCCGATACCGATGACAATCAGGACATCCGCGGTTTCTTTGATGCGCCCGGCGGCCGCTTTAATACGTCCGAATTCCTCTTTGTCATATGTGGTCGGATAATCTACCCAACCGATGTAGTCATTTCCCTGACCGTTTTTAGAATGCAACATTTCATGTGCTTTTTGAACCTGTGTCTTTAAAAATTCGTATTCGTGCGCTTTTGAAAGTGCATTTGAATAATCAAATGAAATCTTACCCATGTCATCCTCCTGTCCTGTGACAAAAATCACTCGATGCGATCCTGAATCTGTGCATACATTGCCGCACCGATGATGCCTGCGTCATTTTTAAGTTTTGCGAGTTCAATGCGCCCGCGCCCGCTCTCTTTAAAAGAGACATACGTATCCAATTCACGATTAAGCCTGTCCAGTAAAAATTCTCCTGCCATGGCAATTCCGCCTCCGAGCAGAAAAATCTCAGGATCAAGCACGGTAATGAGGTTGCTGATGCCGATGCCCAAGTAGTGAACCAAGCGGTTGACAACCTCCGTTGCCGTCTCGTCTCCGGCTTCCGCCGCTTCAAAAATAATTCTGCCGTCAATTTGATTTAAATCGCCGTTTGCCAAATCCAGAATCATCGTCTTCGGTGCTTCGGGTTTTGAAATCAGGCGCTTCGCATAATCGATAATCGCCGTTGAAGACGCAAATGTCTCCAAACACCCGACGCGTCCACAGTTACATCTATAAAGGCCCCCGGAAGCATCGACAATCATATGTCCGACTTCCGACCCGATGCCGTGATAGCCGGAAATCATCTTGCCGTCAACCAAAAGGGCTCCACCGACTCCGGTTCCCAGCGTCAGCATAATCGCGTCTCGATATTTGCCTTCTTGCGCAACGAAAAATTCCGCAACGCCTGCAATGGTCGCATCATTGTCAATAAAAATAGGAAGATCAAACTGCTCTGCAATCTTTGCTTTGAGCGGAACGTTGTACCACCCCAAGTTCACACAGACTTTCACGTTCCCGGTCACCGGGTCCGCAATGCCCGGTATACCGATTCCGATCCCCGTGACGGGGTCGTCTCCCGGGGCTTCCGCACACAAGCGGTCGATTAGGGCGCACATATCGGCAATAACCGCATCACTGCCCCTTTCTCGTCCGGTGGGTATGGCATGTTTAATGACAATCTTTGCCTGCGCATTGACAAGTCCGCAGGCAATATTCGTTCCCCCTAAGTCAATCCCGATATACACCTGGAATCCTCCTGAAATTTACTGCTTTAAAAAATATGGCAGCGATAGTTATAGGGGGTGATGCCACCCCCTACTGTTCTGATTTTACCTTTATTATACCTCAACCGGTTCAATCTGCCAAATGTCTTTCGCGTACTCTTCAATCGTTCGATCCGAGCTGAATTTCCCGGAACCCGCAATATTGAGCCAAGCTTTTTTTGCCCATTCCAGATCATTTTTGTATGCCGCGTCAACGCGTTTCTGCGCCTCTACATAGCTGTCAAAATCATAGAGGAGAAAATAGTTATCCGCCGCATGCCAAGAAGCTCCGACGAGCAGCGCATCAAATAATTCTTCAAACATCCCCGTTCCGCCGTCGTCAAAAGTTCCGTCAATCAAGGCGTCTACAACGCGTTTAAGTTTTGGATTGGCCTTGTAAACTTCGCGCGGGTGATAGGTGTCTTTGATGGCTTCCAATTCTTCGACTTTTGCGCCGAAAATGAAGTTGTTTTCCGCTCCTGCTTCTTCGACAATCTCTACATTGGCGCCGTCGAGCGTTCCGATGGTCGGCGTTCCGTTGAGCATAAACTTCATATTTCCAGTACCGGAGGCTTCTTTCCCCGCCGTCGAAATCTGTTCGGACAAATCTGCCGCAGGGAAGAGTTTCTCTGCATAAGAAACACGGTAGTTGGAGACAAAAACCACTTTGAGTTTTTGAGATACTTCAGGATCGTTGTTCACCAATTTCGCAATCTCGTTGATAAATTTAATGATCGCTTTTGCTCGAAAATATCCCGGCGCCGCTTTCGCACCGAAAATGTAGGTGCGCGGTTGTATATCTGCAGACGGATTTTCCTTGATTTCATAATAGCGGTTCAAAATTTGGAAAGCATTGAGCAATTGTCGTTTGTATTCGTGCAGGCGTTTAATTTGAATGTCAAACAAACTGTTCGGATCAATTTCAACGCCTTCGGTTTCTTTAATATAAGCCGCCAATTGTTGTTTCTTTAGACGCTTGATCTCCATAAATCGTCTGAGTACTTGTTCATCATCCGCAAATGTTCTGAGCCCTTTCAGTTGGTCCAAATCCTTAATCCAAGTATCCGTTCCGAGGCATTCGGTAATCAAATCGGATAATTCAGGGTTGGCAAGGCGAATCCAACGTCTTTGCGTGATCCCGTTCGTCTTGTTTTGGAAACGCTCCGGATAGAGCACGTACCAATCATGCAATTCTTGGTCTTTGAGGATCTCCGTATGGAGTGCCGCAACACCGTTGACGGCATGTGTCCCATAGATCGCCATATAGGCCATGTGAATCATTCCACCTGAAATCATACGCATTTTTTCGATTTTTTCAGGTGCATAAGCAAGTGCTTTCAATTCTTTTTCGAATTGAGCGTCGATTTGTCGAATGATTTCAAGAACGCGCGGAATCAGTGCTTCATAAAAAGCGACTTGCCATTTTTCCAAAGCTTCCGCCAAAATCGTGTGATTGGTGTAGGCAAAGGTTTCTTTTGCAATCGCCCACGCATCGTCAAACTCAAGGCCTTCTTGATCGATTAAAATACGCATCAGCTCGGGGATGGCAACAACCGGATGGGTATCATTCAATTGAACCGCATGGTATGCCGGAAATATTTTAAAATCATTGCCGTGCACGCTCTTAAATTTCTTGACCAAGTCCTGAATAGACGCGGATACAAAGAAATATTGCTGTTTTAAACGCAGTTTTTTTCCTTCATCCGTAGAGTCATTGGGATACAGCACTTTACAAATGTCTTCTGCACGGTTTTTCTTTGCAACCGCTTCGTCATATTTTTGATCATTGAATAGTTGAAAATCAAACGGTTCAAGCGCTTCTGAACGCCACAGGCGAAGTGTATTGACCGTTTTTGTGTCATATCCGATAACCGGGGTGTCATACGGCACTGCCAAAATCGTTTCATCTTCAAATTGGACTTTCACCGCTTCATCGGCACGTCGAATCGACCAGGGATCACCGTTTTTCTGCCAATCATCCGCCATTTCCTTTTGAAAACCGTCTTCAAAATACTGTTTGAACAAACCGTAATCATATCGGATCCCATAACCGTGGAACGGCATGTCCAGCGTCGCGCCAGAATCCAGAAAACAAGCGGCTAATCGACCGAGTCCGCCGTTCCCAAGTCCCGCATCTTCCTCAATCTCCTCCAATTTATTAAGCGAGTAGCGCTCGTGCAACAGCGATTCCGAAACTTCTTTTTCAATACCGAGATTGATGAGATTGTTTCCGAGTGCACGGCCCATTAAAAATTCCGCCGACAGATAAAAGGCTTGCTTTTGAGCAGATTGTACATTGCGTGTCGCCTGCCATCTGTCTTGAATATCCGTCATAATCGCGCTCGAAAGAGCATACCAGAGTTCAGCTTCACTGGCTGTCTCCGGCGTTTTCCCATAATTCATTTTCAAATAGAGCGCAATTGATTCCTTGTAGTTTTCCATGTGTCCTCCTTGAGAGCCTTTAACCCGGCAAAGTTTGTGTGCCCCTTATGCATTTATGCATATAGCGGCGATTCTTGCCTGATGATGCTGACCTTGCCTTCAGCGTCTATGATATAAAATGTGACCGACCCAATGCCGGCATCATTTGTATCTACATGTGTCTTGTATTTTCCGTCTGATGTCTTCTCAACCGCAAAGCGCGTCTTTTTAAGCCCACCGCGTTCAAAAGCGCGGCTGTATCCGTCGTCATCGAGCAGCTCGTAGCTCGCACGATCGGTCACAAATCCAATCACGGTTAAAGCACTTTGAGTCATTGCCGGAATATTAGAAGCCGGTTCGGACAAGACGAACAAATGATTTTCCCGAATAAATAAAGGGATTTCATCAAGCCCCGCTTTCGTATAGTGATGTCCGAGGGATAAAATTTTCGGCGCTGTTTTCTCCAAATCTTCATAACGTCTCAGCTTAAGATAAGCCATGCGCTCCGGAACAAACACAGAGCGTCCGATTGCATTTTGCTCATAAATCGGCGCCAGCATCAAGCTTTCGCCAAACAGCAGTTGATCTTCCGTGTGCACGGCATCTTCTCCCTCATACTCATAAGCCAGCGGTGCATGGAGCAATTGATGCCCCAAATTGGCTTTCATGTACTCAGAATACAAATACGGCACAAACGCATACCGCAGGCGAATGATATCGCGCATGACAGCCAGCGTCTTTTCATCAAAGGCCCACGGTTCTTGACGACGTGTTCCCATCGCACTGTGATTTCTAAACAGCGGCGTAAACAAACTGAACTGCATCCACCGAATCATTAAGTCGGCACCGGTGTGATCGCCGAACCCACCCGTATCTGCTCCTGCATACAGGAATCCGGCCATTTGAAGACCCGGCATCATTTGAATATTGAGCTTCAAATGTTCCCACCATGATTGATTGTCCCCGGTCCATATACCCGCATGTTTTGCCATACCGATATGTGACGACCGCCCGATCAGCAGATAGCGCCTGTTGGCATCAAACCGTCTAAAGCCTTCGTCTGCCGAACGCGACATCATATAACCATACAAATTATGCACCTCATAATGCGACACTTTCTTTTCGCCGATCCGATGCATCATTTCCCGATAATCCCTTTGAGCATTTGAAATTTGTGCCATTTTATCTTTCATTTCAAAGAAACTGTAAATATCGAGATTTTCACCTTCTTGAGCCTTTACGTAATCGATGGCTTCTTGGAGGCCTTTCGGTGTATAAAAAATCGCAGGCTCATTCATATCATTCCAAAATCCTTCAATCCCCTGTTCCAACAATTCATGGTAGCAACTGCCGAACCATTGGCGTGCTTTTGGATTCATAAAATCCGGGAAGTGAACCAATCCCGGCCAAACAGCCGCTTCAAAGGGATGCCCTTCCGCATCCGTGCAGAAAAATCCACCCTGAATCCCCGTTTCATAAACCGAATATCCGGATTCCACCTTAACGCCCGCATCGATAATCGGAACCAGCTTAATACCGCGGGTTTTCATTTTCTCTACAAATGCTTTGAAATTCGGGAACGCATTTTTATCGATTGTAAAATCCTTAAACCGCTCCATATAATCAATATCAAGGTAAATCGCATCACATGGTATGTCATGCGCTTCAAACTGATCCGCAATCGCTTCAACAGCCGATTCATCCGGATAACTCCACCTGCTCTGCTGATATCCGAACGCCCACTTCGGCGGCGTATAACTCAATCCGATCAGTGCTCGAAATGCCTCTGTTGTCTCTTTTAAACGCCCCTCGAAAAAGTAAAAATCACAATCACTCCCCATCACTTCGACAACGATTTCATCTCGATTTTCAAATCCGATGTCAAAAATGACTTTCCCGGGGAAATCGATGTACACAGAAAAACCCGATTCGCCGACAACGGCAAAAAAGTTATGTGCCGCATAAAGCGCACGTTTTCCGGGGGTGTGTACCGGATCATCTGTACTGAAAGATTCGTAGATGTACCCGCGTTTATTCATTCCGCGCACGGTTTCACCCAATCCGAAAACAGCCGTTGATTCCGCGAGTGCATAGCGCCATCTCACCCTTCCGCCTTCTGTCTCAAAGACACCCGGGTAATGGCCTCCGGAGATAGCCTCCGATGCTTTAATGGTTTCCGTCTGACCACCTAAGCCGTACCTGACTTGAACGAACCCGTTGTTTCCTCTATCCACTGTCATCATAAACCTCCGTCGAAAAAACTGTCCTGCTTCTACTCTTCAAATATGCGGGTAGACGCTCTCTTCTTCAGTTCGGTTGAAAACACTTCATGTCTGTTTGCCGCATGATCGTCTAAAATATCGACAATCATCTCCGCCGTACTCTGTGCCATCTCGTCCACAGGCTGGTGCATTGTCGTCAGTGTGGGATGATAAAAAGCCGCATAGTCGATGTCATCAAATCCCATAATGGATAAATCTTCCGGAATGCGCAGTCCCGCATCCATCGCCGCCTTTGCCGCTCCGATGGCCATCATATCTGAAATTGCAAAAACAGCCGTTAAATCCGGTGCTTTTTTCAAAAGTCTTTGCATGGCTTCATAACCCGTTTCAAACGTATAAGCACCCACTTCAAAATAATTTTCTTTTTTAGGCAACCCGCGCTCTTCAAGCGCCCGAAGATACCCAGCTGTCCGAATCGTTCCGACTGATTTATCATCAACACCGGTTGTAATTAATCCAATATTTCGATGCCCCAAATCATGTAAAAAATAAACCGCACGCGCTGCCGCATCTTCATTGTCAATGGAAGCACTCGAAAAAAGGGCCTGATCCACTTCCGTCGGGATTTGAGTGGACGTGAGTACCAGAGGAACCCCCAAGCGAATCACATCTTCATCCTGAACTTCATCAAAATCACCGCCCAAACAAATGAGCCCGCAAAGCTTTTTCTCGAGGACAAATTCATTGGCGGTATCAATATCGCGCTGCCCGTCATTATTGTAGTGAATAACCACTGAATAATCAGAATAGGTCAATTGCTTTTCCATAATCTCAACAATGCGAGCAAACAAAGGGTTATACATGCCCTTTATTAAAATCCCGATATCCATTGAATCGCTTCTCTTTAAATTTCGGGCACTGTTATTCGGAATATAATTGTACTTTTCGATGACTTCCAACACGTGTTTGCGCGTTTCTTCCTTGACATCGTGATGTTGGTTGATAACCCGCGAAACCGTACTGACGCCTACTCCCGCCAGTTTTGCTATATCTTTGATATTCAAATTCTTCATTTTTCTACCGCCGTGATGAATGGATTTGATTTTAAAAACCGATTAAACGCAACTTTGGGAATACTTTCCGGTAACGTTTCCGGTAACGTTTTCATATTGAAGTATAGCACACCTTGTACAGATATTCAAACTTAATTTTATAGTAATACCCGCTTCAATTACGGCACAAATGACTCTAAAAAGCTATATTGCTTATTTTCCCCGTCCTCAATATTGGACAGCGTTACCCCCGCCAAACGCACGGGCTTCTCCAATTCAATGGAATAAAACAGCCGCTCAAAAGCCCTCTTCAGCGTCGAGAGATCATCGGTTGCCACATGCAAGCTATAACTTTTTGTAAATTGCTCAAAATCATGATACTTTATTTTAACGGTCACCGTTCGCGCCAAAAGATTCTTTGTTTGCAACTGCCCGCAAATTTGATCAAAATAGCGTTCCAAAGTTTGATAAATTTCTTCACGATCAAAAATATCCGCTTTGAATGTTGTTTCCCGTCCATAAGATTTGCGTTCATGCCCTTCATGTACCGAGCGATTGTCTATACCGTGTATGCGATCGATAATCTCGGCGGCCCAGCTCTCGCCAAGAATGCTGTACAGCAGTTCTTTGGGATATTTGTACAGATCTTCTATGGTAAAAATACCGATTCGATTCAATCGTTCACAAGACTTTTTCCCCAACCCGTGAATCTTTATAATCGGAAGCGGCAATAAAAGATCCGGCACATCTTCCGGACGGATCACAAAAATACCGTTGGGTTTATTCCAGTCCGATGCTAATTTTGCTAAGAATTTATTGTATGAAATACCGACGGATATGGTTAATCCGGTTTGGTCATAGACATCCTTTTTTATTTGCTGTGCGATTTTTATAGGAGACTCTTTTCCTTCCGTTATTTCTTCCGTTACATCAATGTAGGCTTCATCAATGGAGACCTGCTGGACGCAGTCAAAACGCCCTCTGATGTAACCAAAAATAGCTTTTGAAATTTCACTGTATCGACTCATATGTCCGGAAACATAGATGCCGTCAGGACAAAGTTTTCTGGCCGTCACAATACTCATTGCGCTGTGGACACCGTATTTCCGCGCCTCATAAGAGCAAGTCGCCACAACACCTCGATTGGTTCTTCCGCCTACAATCAGAGGTTTTCCCTTGTATTCGGGATGATCGTTTTGCTCAACCGAAGCAAAAAACGCATCAATATCAAAATGTAAAATGGTGCGCATACCATCCCTCCTTTCGCATTGGCATTGGGGCGCTGCGGCAAAGAACGTACGTTCCAATTTATTTTAAATCATCTCTCGATTTAAGTCCAGCTTTTCATCCATATCTCCTGGGGGATTTCCCTCATTTGCTTACACCCGAAACGCAGAAAAAAATAAAGCCGACTTTAGAAGCCGGCTTTAGAAAAATAAACTATTCTTGAATTGCTGTATCCGCAATGATTTTAAAAGCATAGGACTGTGGTGGCAAACTTCTTGTCATGGCCATGCTGTGATAAACAGAAGCGTGGTTGCCAACGCGAAGGGCCTCCATCGTGATTGTATTTTCATCCATCCCGAGTACGGCGGTTTCCTGATCTAAATTAAACCGGATCACCCCCGATGCCGTATTCACGAGAATGTCATTTTCTTCAATGCTTTCAATCGTGCCTTCGTGGTAATCCGTTTGTCCCAAAATCTCAATGTTAAAGGCCACATATTGAGGCGGATAAATCATCGTCATAATTGACGGATGCGTTACTAAAAGTCGATCTCCGACTTGGATGTCTGCAAGGCTTAAATCTCCTGCTTCCCCATATCGGCCGATAATTGTATTTTCATCTACGTTGATGTATGCTTCTCCACCGTTCAGCTCCGCGTAAATGTGCTGACCATCTATACTTTGCACAACAAATCCTGCTGTTTTAGCCTGATCTTCAAGCGGGAAATAAATTTCAACTTTGTCATCTGATACAATGGTGGTGCCATTCAATAGTGTGTCAATAAAATCAATCGGGACATAGGTTCTGCCCTCTTCAGAAATATAAGCCGATTCGCTTAACGCAACCGGAGCCATTTTTGAATAAGAAAACCAATTTTCTGTGGTTTTCAGCGAAATAAACTGCGCTCCTTTAACCAATTCCACATGTTTGTCTTCCGGATACCAAAGAACTTGATATCCCAGTGCTTCCGACACAGCTTTAAGCGGAAGATAAATTGCTTTTCCACGTTCTTCAAATGAATTTTCCAAAGAGACGTTTTGGATGACAATCACATCTTCTTCACCGGTTTCCTCAACCATTTTCGCCGGAACCGATTCGTTATCGGCAAATGAGAGACCCGAAAGAGAAAGACCCAGAACCAAAAAAAGTGTCCATATCTGTTTCACGTTTCATTACTCCTTTCAAAATAATTCGTATTTGCATTCCGTCATAATTCGTATTTGCATTCTGTCATAAAAGGAGAAATGGAATCCCCAAAAAAGAGAATGACTCGCCGCCATTCATCCGGTCCGTTAACATTTTTTTACACCGAATGATAAACGCTTAATAAATAGACGTAAGAACACTGCAAAAAGTTCCGTTCGAATTTTCAACAGTTGATCTAAAAAAATATACTGCATATATTTGTAAAAATAAAAAGA
>JASUTA010000091.1 GCA_030445805.1 Clostridiales bacterium | reverse complement strand
AGCCCTCCCGAGATTTGCATGTATCGCTTATTGCCGTCAGGGAGTTCAATTTCCGCTCTGTTAAGTTTCTGATAAAAGACATCTGTAAGGGCGCGCACTTCATCACGCGACTTTCTGCCATAGATAAATACAAGGAATTCATCTCCCGATTGTCTTCCGACGATTCTCTTTTCCTTTGCCAGATGTGACAAATGATCCGCCGCAATTTTTATATATCGGTCACCAAACGGATGCCCGTAACGGTCATTGATGCTTTTTAAATTATCCAGATCAAACATTATGAGCGCGGCGACATCCAAGTCCCCTCCTTCTAATAAAACGCGTGCTTCGCGGTAAAAAGCCCTTCTGTTATAAATCTCTGTCAAAACATCATAATCTCGGTCCATACGCATCTTATTTTTTTCGGTCATTTCTCCGGATACATCCACGACGACGCCCAGCGTTCGATCCGCTTCGTGATTGAGGGTAATTTTGACCCAGCGTTCCTGTGCATGACACAGTCGATAAACATCCTGCTCTTCAGGCTCAGGGCGCGTCAAAATATCATTGATAATTTTGATAAACGCTGATTTACTCCGATAGAGCAAATCGGCATCATGTTCTTCAATCCCCAAGATTCGCGCCAGTTTTTCAGTGACAAAAACCGTTTGACTGTCTTTGGCATATTCAAAAACACCAATCGGTGCATTGACCAAATCAATGATTCTCGAAACTTTTGCCGCCGATTCCAGCAGACGTTGATTGGCTTGTCCGATGGCCTCTGCCAAACGATCGATTTCATACAATCCCGTCTCCGAGAATTGCACATTCCCTGATTGAGGCGATTCTTCAATCGTTCTGGCCAATGCGACTACCGGTTTCGCAAAATGTCGACTGACAAAATAGCCACCCACAGAACCGATGACAATCGACCCCAGAAAAGCCGTCCAAAGCGTCTTTTGAATGCGCTTTACGAATCCGAAAAGCTGATTCTCGTTTAAGAAACCGACAATATACCAGGTCTCGCCGCTGTAAGGCGTATTGTAATTGTAGAGTCCCATTTCCTGTATGCAGGCGTAAACAGTCGAAACACTCGATGTATTTTCAACTTTAAAAATATTTTCAAGATTATCGGCTTCTGTCAGTTCAAGCGGCTGATCCGATTCAATCATCCGCTTCTGCAACGCCCCGTTCATAATCATCGGAAAAACAGATCCCGAGTCATCCTCAAAAGCAATCATGTAGCCCAGTGCATCCTGAGAAGCCAAGTCTGTCGCGGGAAGGAACGAATTCAAATATCCGACCATAATTTCAACCCCGATAACCCCGCGGACATTACCGTAATCATCGACGAGCGGCAAACTGTACGTCACAATTTCAGAGTCATCTTCAGGCAGCCGAAACGGCTTGCTCCAATATCCCAACCGTTCCGGGTCAATGCTGTCCGTCGCATGTAAAAAGGGTTGTGTGTAGAAATCGGATACCGTCTCATTGAGGTCCAGCCCATAATGCCATTGTTGATCCATGGGGATACTCAAGTCTTCGGAAATGCCATACGGCCCGGCAATCAGATATAAGTCATTGTCTACCGCATCATTGAGAGCAGGATCATAATCTCTGAAATAAAGGGCGGCATTCGGTTCTCCAGGCGTATTTTGATTGTCCAAAATAATAAACGCACCCGTCGTCATAGTCGTCCGGAGGAGAGCGATCAAGTCCTCTGAAGCACTGACAAAAAAGGCATCTGCCTCATCCGGCGTCATCACTGTATTCTGAGGCAACAAATCTGCAATTTGGGTCACATAAGGGTCTAGCTTCGTCCAACGGTTTTTCATTTCCCTTTGAATGTAATCCCGGCGATTGTATACCTTTTCATAAAAGGACTGTCTCGCATCCGCTTCCGCATTTTCCAAAACACCTCCAACAACCATGGAAAGCGTCATTAAAAGCGATTGTAAAATAACCAGTCCAATCACAAAAATAGTCAATTTATAGGCAATGGATTTATGCCGAGGCGCTCGTTTGCGCATAAAAATTTCTGAATTCAGCATTGAAATATCCTTTATTTCATAATAGAGTCCGCTTGTGCCATCACCGCTTGATACCATTCCATAAAGTGTTCGTCCGAAAGATAAGTTTCCAGTAATTCAGAGGAACTGTCCCCGGCGTCTTCCAAAGCTTTTTTATCCCTTTCCAGCCAGCTCGGAAGGGATGTTTCCAGCAATGACCTCATATCATAGCTGCCTTCAAAAGGCCGATTTCCGTAAAACGTATAAGTCTCAAACATTTGAGAAGTCGTCTCAATTGACTCGATAATGGTTGGATTTTCCTCTTGGTCCGTCTCCGAACGCGCAGACAAAATCATTTCTGCATTTTGTGCCTCTGCCATTCCCGGAAAATATCCGGTTGCCACCGCAAATTTTAGGTTGTTGTCAAGTGCGGTGAACCACTTTAAAAAAACGGCTGATGCGTATTCGTGCGCTTCATCTCCCGAAGTAATACAGAGCCCGGCGCCTTGATGAATCGCCACTTTTTGACCGCCTTCAAAATAAGGATACGGTAACACCAACGATTCAATCTCATACGAATCGGATTGACTCAGTGTCACTTCTTTCGGAAAATACCCTGCTCCTGCGGTCGACCCGGTATAGCCCAACACTTTTCCCACTTTTGCATCATCCGAGCAAAAACGGCCGGTCTTTAAGAAATAGCCTCTAATTGAAGGGACATAATAGGTATCCCAAATTTTTCTTGCAGTCTCCTCTGAAAATTGGAACCGAACCGTTCCATTTTCGTACACATAAAGCGGTGCATCGAGTTGTTCGGCGGAAATAAGCATAAAATTCGGCATTGAGTCAATGCCAATAAACGCCTGCCCGTCATTCGGTGTTTCCGTCATCGCGTCCGTCCAATCATAGTAATCCGCAGCCGCTTCAATAATACCTTCCCATGTCTGAAGGTCGTCAACAGAGTGACCTGTTGCCTCTGAAAAATTCGTCCAATCCGTCGCATTTAAAAATAAATTCTCTGTGGATTTTGCAACCGGCAGTATGCGCAAAGCATCCTTTTCCCCAAAGCGTCCTTCATCCAAAAACTCCGGTCTGAAAAGCGAAAGCTCTTCTTCCGAAAAGTAGGTTCCCATATCCACCAGAGGTACAATTTCATTGATTCGATAGGCATTATCGGGATACGCGGCAAAAACATTCGGCAACGGCAACGAACCGATTTTTTCATTGGCCGCGTCAAAAACCGCTTCCGCGAGTTGAGAGACGTCCCCTTGACTCATGGCATCTACGACAATACCTTGCTCCATGCCGACTGTATTATTAAAGGTATCTACCAATTGATTGAACTCTTCATTAATTTGTCCGTTGTAATAGTGCCAAACCGTTATGGTAATCGGATGATCCGGATCAAGAATCGCATCCTCCCCGCTACAGCCTGTGACACTCAAAATAATCCATAAAAAAATAAGCAGAAAAAGTCCCCTATTCCCCCGCATATATGCTCTCCTTTACTCCCTAAAATACACTTCGTCCATTCGCTCTCGACAAATGAATTGAATCTTTTATCTTATAGATTATCTTATCCTATAAAATCCCAAAACACAAACTTAAAAATGCCCTTTTATAAAATATCCTGCTTTCTCGGAAAATAAAAACCGCTGTTTTCACAGCGGCTTAAAATCAATACCCTAATTTTCGACTGACGATGTTGCTGAACGGCGTTCCATTTGCATATGCCGTCAGATTTTTTCTAACGATATTCAGTACCCTTCGCCTTGTTTCTTCCATATGAAATCCACCCGAAACATGCGGGGTCAGAAACACATTTTCCAGTTTCCAGAGGCGATGATCTTCAGGCAGCGGCTCCGGATCGGTTACATCCAGTGCCGCGGAAGCAATCTTACCCGCCTCGATCACATCGCATAAGGCTTCTAGGTCAATAGCCGTTCCACGTCCGCCATTGACTAAAATCGCCTGCTCATTCATTCGTTCGAGTCGCTCTCGCGTCATGAATAATTGCGTTTCCTGCGTCCCCGGCAAAAATAGAACCACAACGTCCATTTCAGGTAGGAGGCGATCCACATCTTCTGTAAGATAGACGACATCTACCCCCTCGGGGCATTCCGTATTGTGTTTGCGAACGCCGATGACTTCGGCTCCGAAAGCCTTGGCACGCTTGGCATACTCGAGGCCGATATCGCCGAGGCCGATAATGAGGACTTTCGCGCCATAAAAGGACCCGACTGCACCTTCTTCCTGCCAAAGACTCTTCTTTTGATTGTCGCGATAAAGAGGAAGTTTTTTCATCAAAGCAAGTGTCATACCGAACATGTGCTCAGCAACAGAAAGACCGTAAGCCCCACTGGAATTAGTCAATACCGTCGTTTCAGACAGTAGCGGTTGTCCCTCCGGATAATAGGCGTCCGCCCCGGCAGAAAAAAGTTGGAACCAATCCAGCCGGATGCCCTTTAAAAGCTTGGGGTCAACATTTCCTATAACCGCATCTGCCCACTCTAAGTCCTCAACCGTCTGGTGTCCAAATGCCGTGTACCGATAAACAGCCTCCGGAAAGCACGCTTCAAGCGACGCTTTCTCCGATTCATTTAATTCCAAATTCACAAGCACATGCTTCATAGCGCCTCCGTTTTCATTCGCCGTTTAGCCATAAATCGGCTTTTTCCTCTACGTTAAACGTGCCGAAATAGATATTTTCCATGGGAATCCAAAGGGCATTAAATCGACTCAATGCTTCCTCGCCGTTGCGCGCCTTGATGCGCTTCTGCTGAACGGACTCAGAAATACCGAGAAACACCTTCAAATCATAGGCCTCTACAAATTCAGGTCTTTGGCTGTAAGAACCTTCGACGACCGTTACCGGTCGCTCTTCAATTGCCCTAAACGCACCAAAGTCCATAATACGGCAATCAAACTGCCTATACGAGAAAGTCTGTCCCGTCTTCAGTTTCGGAAAAACCTCTTCCATAAACCGCTCCCGGTGCAAGTTGCCCCCGGGCTCTTTGAGTCGTTCCTCTGTCCGCAATGCCCTCGGCAAATAAAAATCGTCCATATGAATGACATTGGCATCATAAACCGATTTTATGCGCTCGGCCAAAGTGGATTTCCCGGAACCGCAAGGTCCGTCTATGGCGACGACGATGGATTTTTTGCATTCAAGTTGTCGTTCCATTTCAATATAAAGGGGGATATGCTTTGCAAACGCTTCCTTTATAATGCGATAAGCCGGATGATAGGCCTCGCGAAAAAGGTTACTGTGGTGTACATCCCCGCGCGCTTCATGCAGAATCGCCTCTTGAAATGTTGCTTTCAACTTTGAGTGCCTGCATTCATTATACACTGCCTTTGCTTTTCTCTCAAACGATTCTTGGCTTCCGTTTACCTCTGCCGCCGTTGCCTTCATCAAACGAACGATCGCCTTTAAAACCGTTTCTTCACGCGCATATGCTCTTTTTTTAAGCTCCCGCAAATGAAGCCTGCAAAGACCGTTCCCGATCGGATCGAAAAGCGCAATTGACTCTCCCTCTAAATCCGTCACTTCCAGCCATTCGTCTTTCAGGCGTGCAAAAGCAACGTCCTCATCTTCAATCAAATGTCCGACGCCAAACTCATTTTGATAAATCAATTTGATGAGGTCTTGCGCCTCCATCTCCGGATAGCGGAGTCGATGCGCCCTGACAACCTCAGACAATTCATCACTCATGATCTAAAAACCCCGCTCTTTGGAAAGCCAGTACAATAATCGGCACCAAAATGATGTGAATGATAATCCCCGGAATTGCATTTAAAAAAGCACCTGCTATAAACATACTGAATGTAAACGCCGTTTGAGATACCGTCGCCAGCGCGAAGCGAACCACACCCCATACCACGCGTCCGAGAAGCATCGATGCAATCAAAGTCAAATAAAGATTTCCCGTCGTTTTGGGCAGTTTTTTATATAATAATCCGGTAAAAAAACCATAAGCGGCCAGTTCAAAAGCCATGGCAATGGCTACAGGATACATAGGCGGCATGCTGAAAAGAGCAGAACGCAAAAGCGGTGCAATAAAGCCCACTAAGAGACCATAAGGCCAGCCCGCAATAAAACCCAAAATCAAAACGGGAATATGCATCGGAGAAATGGCATTTCCGATTTGGGGTATATTGCCCGTGAAAAACGGCAATATCAATGCAAGTGCCAAAAATACACCGGATGTTACAATTTTTTGAGTGCGATTTTGTTTCATATTTCCTCCTCGTTCAGTCATCAAAAAATGCCATGAAACACTTGCTACAGCAAAGCAAATGCCTTCATGACATTTTATTGTGACGGATGCGCTTCATGCTTTTATGAATTCTGAGCATCTCTAAATTTTTATGATCGTAAAAGACTGCAAACCATGCATCGATTGCCATTCTAATCAATCCGTTCTTCTGAACCGGTCGCCCGACTTCGTGTCGAACATTGAACTTATGCTACCATATTTACACATTTTCTGTCAAGACCATCCTCCGGCGGCTTAACTTCCGCCCGATCAACCCCTGTTTTAAGCTTTAGCTTATTCAGTATTTAATACGTCAACACCGCCACTTGAGAAGCAACGGATCGGTCCAACTCAATAAAGTTCTGTGGATAGTAAATGACATTTGTAAACTGATTTACAAATGGTTCCAGAGGTCCGATCACATCGAATCCAAACCGTTCGCTTCTATAATGCATCGGTATAATGACACGTGCCCTTAAGCTTTCGGCAACTTCTTTCGCCTGAACCGGATCAATGGTATAGTGTCCGCCGATCGGCACCAAAATAACGTCAACAATGCCGATTTCTTCAATCTGCTCATCATTCAAAACATCGCCCAAATCTCCCATATGCGCAATTTTCAGGCCTTCCGCCGTCACGATGTGAATCGTATTCATTCCACGTTTCGCACCGCCTTCATCATCATGAGCGCTTAAAACACCTTTGATCTCAAACGGAACAGCACCCTGCGAAGGGACAATCTTCACGGCGTCCGTGTACCCGTGATCGGCGTGCAAATGACTGCAAAGAACATCATTCGCCTGTTCTTCAACCGGCCTGAATCCCGGAATATATCCGGGTTTAAACGGATCAATGACAACCGAATAGCCACCTGCTTCAATTTTAAAACACGAATGTCCGAGCCACGTGATCTTTACCATATTCTCCATCTCCTTCTGTGTCAAAATAGCCGTTTTCTCAATGCTTTTAATTGATTTTACCCTTTTTAGAGGAAATGCAAACCAAACTTTCAGGGCAAAAACCGAAAAGAGCTCCGACCTCAAAGTCAAAGCTCTCTTTTTTATTTTTGGAGCGGGTGATGGGAATCGAACCCACACAGCTGGCTTGGGAAGCCAGAACTCTACCACTAAGCTACACCCGCATAAGACACCCGAAAAGTTTCTCACGGGTGTTATTTTAGCATATCTCGGCGTCTTTGTCGATATCCTTTTTCACCGAAACGCGCTTTTTATCCGATCGGATGATCGACCTTCATTTATACCGTAATCAACGATGCCTTGGACTGAATCAATTCCGTGAGCGGAGCCCCCCAAGAAATCACTTCAATATTGAGCTTCTCAAGGTCTTCCAGTACACCAAGTTCCCTTGCACAGGCGATGCAAGCCGAAAATTCAACCCCGGATCGCTTCGCGAGTTCAATGCGCTCCTGAATTTCCTTATTTTCAGCAACCAACTTTGCCGGCGCACCCCAGATAATCACTTTAACTTCATCCCACCAGCCCCTCAGCATGGCATTTGTCGCATACATCATCACCATGTGCAATGACGTATTGATGTCCCCATTGGTCCATAAAATGTGCAATTTCCGTTTGTCTTCCATACCGTCCTCCATTCAATCCTCATAAAATTAAAAAAGTCATTAAAGTCCTTTCTAGAATTTTACCAAAAAATCTACGCCTTAATCTCTAAACAATTGAATTTCTAATTTTGCTTTCATTCCTTTTGAAAATAATCCCGTGTAATTTTAATTTGTTGAGGGTGTAATTTCGATTTGTTGAGGGTATAATTTAAATTAAAGATTTACATGGCGAGTACAAACGCACAACCCAAACGGGTTGTTTAGTATGAGGAGGCTATTTTTGAAACGCAGAGAAATTTTAAAAACACGTCAGGGCATGCGCGCTGTGGACGGTGCAGGGGTACACCTCGTCCGCGTCTTATCTCACGACAGCGTTAAGGACTTTGATCCTTTTTTAATGTTGGATTCTTTTGATTCTAAAAATCCGGAAGATTACATCAAGGGGTTTCCGTGGCACCCGCATCGCGGCATTGAAACGGTCACTTACCTCATCGAGGGACGCATCGACCACGAAGACAGTTTGGGCAATGCAGGTTCAATTCACTCGGGATGCAGTCAGTGGATGACTGCAGCAAGCGGTATTTTGCATCAGGAAATGCCCATCGCTTCAGAGCGTGTCCTCGGATTTCAGCTTTGGCTCAACATGTCAAGTGATCGAAAAATGTCCATGCCACACTACTTTGATCTGACGCCGGATAACATTGTAAAGGCGGATAAACCCTTCGGTTCTGTACGCATTCTTTCCGGAACCTATGACGGCATTACAGGTGCCAAGCCGACGCCATCTATCTTTGACATCTCACTGAACGCCGGTTCATCCGAAACATTTGAAACCGTCTCCGGTGACAATGTCTTCGTCTTTTTAATTGAAGGCGACGGAACAGTAAACGGTACGCCGATCGCAGAAAAATCGGCGGTTCTCTTCTCCGAAGGCGACTTCATCGAGCTCGGCGCGACTGCCGACCGACCGCTGAGAGTCATTCTCTTCTCAGGAAAACCGTTCAACGAACCCATTGCTTGGGGCGGACCGATCGTCATGAACACACGCGAAGAATTGGAGCACGCCTTTGACGAACTGCGTGCCGGTACCTTTATCAAACACGAGCCCCCTGAAAAACCACTTTAAGTAGTACTTTCATTCCTAAAAAAACTAAAATCCTCCTCCGGAGAAGCAAAGACCTCAAATGCTCCCCGGTAAGAGGATTTTTTTTGATGCTTAGAGATACAGAGCAGATGATAGATGATCCGCTATAAATAATCGATCGTTAAACCGACCGCGAGGTCATCAAAATCGCGCTCACCGCCAAAAGCAAGCACGAAATCCAGATTGCAGAGGCACCGAAAAATTGAGTGGCAACACTTCCAAGACCCGCACCCACAGCAAAAAATCCAATGACGGCAAAATAATGTTTTGCCCCTTTGAGCGCCTTTTCATCACCCGTATGCCGATAAACGCAATAGGCTTCTGTTCCGCTTCTTAAGTTCCCGATGCACATGGTGCTCGCATAACCGAATCCGTTGATTTTTCGGAATGACTGAACCTGCATGGCACAACTGAATGAAATGAGTGCCGTTGCGAGCGTATTCAACTCCTGACCCATGAATCCCGCAGAGAAAAGGATGACCATTTCTGCGATGACAATGATTTGTCGCCAGTGAATTTTACTTGCATTGCGATATTTTTGCCGAATGTGCTCGGCGACAAATATGCCGATTGCGAAAGCCGCGAGCGGCAACAAATACCTGAGCGCCGCAGCAAGTTCTCCCGAGAACAAATGATGCGCCATTAAAACAATATTACCTGTTTGCGCATTTGCAAAAACTTCATCTCTGTAAAAATACGTATATGCGTCCTGAAAACCGCCTGAGGCCGTTAAAAAGGCACTGGTTATAACCGCATCGGACATTTGAATGCCATATGCTTTTTCTTTTTTACCGGAATAGACCATGCCTTCCCCTCCCCCTTTTTTATTCTGTCAATTCTTCATTCTGTCCATTCTCATTCTGTCAATTTTCTATTCTTTGAAATTGACTGCTTTTGATTTCTTTATTATACTGGATTTATAAAAATATATAAAATATATGTTTGATATATCAGAAATATAAAATTGATATAATAAAGATTGATTTTAAAAAGGAGAATGCCATGAATGTCAGCTACGACTACTACCGTGTCTTTTACTATGTGGCCACGTTCAAAAATTTTACCCATGCAGCCGAAAAACTCATGAACAGCCAGCCCAATATCACCCGCACCATCAAGCAACTCGAAAACACTTTAGGATGCCGCCTGTTTGAACGCTCTAATCGCGGGGTCTCTCTGACACCGGAAGGAGAACTACTCTATGAGCACATCGCCGTTGCCTTTAGGCAAATTGAAGCCGGTGAAGAAGCGCTCATCCGTCACAAAAATCTAAAAGGCGGCCATGTCTCAATCGGTGTCAGTGAGGCGGCGCTTCACGGATTGCTTCTTCCCGTTTTGTCTGAATTCCATAAAACGTATCCCGATATTCGCATTCAAATTTCCAACCACTCAACGCCGCAGGCCATCAGTGCCCTTCAAAATCGCTTAGTCGCCTTTGCCATTGTCACCACCCCGACAGATGCACCTGCGCCTCTGATTGAAACGCCGCTCAAAACCTATCGGGAAATTTTAATCGGTGGGGCTCAGTTTCAGGCGCTCGCTCAAAAAAAACAAAGTCTTCGCGACTTGATTCCCTATCCTTTCGTCAGTCTGGGAAAGCACGCAAAGACTTATCAGTTTTACAATCAGTTTTTCTCGATTCACGGTCTTGTCTTT
>JASUTA010000090.1 GCA_030445805.1 Clostridiales bacterium | reverse complement strand
GTGCCCATTCACATACCGGCACTCAGATCTCATAAATCAGATATCCCGGATTTGGTAAAGCATCTCATCATTAAATACAATCAGGAATACGGTCGCAATGTTTCTTCTATCACGCCGGAAGCACTTTCCAGAATTATGGCATATGACTGGCCCGGAAATGTCAGAGAGCTTGAAAATTATGTCGGGCGGGCGATGATCAATATAAAAATGACAGAAAATGCGTTGACAGAAAAACATTTGCCGATTATTACGGCAGACATTGAAGCTGTCGGAATTTCCGTGCAAAAACAATTCATGGAAAATGAATTGACTTTGCTTGATGACGCACTGTCCTATTATGAGAGACTCCATATTGAACGTGTTCTTAGGGAAAATCAAATGAATCGTGAAAAAACAGCACTGGCTTTGGGTGTTTCCCTCAGGACACTTTACTATAAATTGAAGAAGTTGAATATCCAATTCTAGTTTTAATAATAGGATGAAAGATGGATTTTAAACAAGAAAGTGCAAGTAATTGCACTTATCAAAATACATGCAAATATTTGCATGTATTTTTTTGCACTTTTTGGGGTATATCATTTCTAGAACCATTGAAAATACTACAAAAATGTAAAAGTATATGTTGGCATGATACTTGCGTATATTTATTAGTGAAAATGCATTCAGGAGGGCGATTTGAAAAGAGACCACGTTTTAGTGATTAATCCGGGTTCTACTTCAACAAAAATTGCGGTTTATCAAGGAGAAACCCAGTGTTTTCAAGAAAATTTGATCCATGATGCAAATGATTTAGCTGTTTTTTCTCATGTCGCCGAGCAGTTTGAATATCGAAAAGAGGCCATTCTAAAGAGCCTTGAAAGACATCAGATTTTGCCGGAACAATTGATTGCGGTTGTCGGACGCGGCGGATTGCTCAGACCGATGCCGAGTGGTACATATAAAGTGACGATGCCGATGATAAAAGATTTGCAAGTCGGCATTCAGGGGGAACATGCGTCCAATTTGGGTGGCATCCTCGCAAAATCGATTGCGGATTCGGAAGCCATTGAATCCTATATCGTAGATCCGGTGGCGGTTGATGAGTTTATTCCGTTGGCGCGCATTTCAGGTATTCCGCAAATCAAAAGAAAATCTTTAGTGCATGCGCTCAATATTCGAGCCATTGCCAAACGGTATTCAAAGGAAATCAATAAACCTTTTGAGACGCTCAATTTGATTGTGGCCCATCTGGGCGGGGGCATTTCGATTGCACCGATAAAACAAGGGAAAATCATTGACGTCAATAACGCAAATGAGATGGGGCCATTTTCACCGGAGCGAGTGGGCAGCTTGCCGGTTGGGGCACTTTCTGCACTTTGTTTTTCGGGCAAATGCACCTATCCCGAAATGAAGCGAAAAATGCGCGGAAGGGGTGGTCTTGTCGGGTATTTGGGCACCAATGATGCAAGAGATGTCCTGAAGCGCATTGAAGCCGGGGATGAGGAAGCGAAACTGGTATTTGATGCAATGGGATATCAAATTGCAAAAGAAATCGGTGCGATGGCAACCGTTATTGAAGGAAAAGTGGATGCCATATTGATTACGGGAGGCGTTGCTTACGCCAAGTATTTGACAGATGCGGTTGAGAGCCGTGTGAAATTTATAGCCCCGGTTTTTGTTATGCCAGGGGAAGATGAAATGGGTGCATTAAACTTGGGTGTGCTCAGTGTACTCGGCGGGAAAGAGAACGCAAAGATTTATGAAGAAGAGGTTGCCTTAGATGATTAAAGATTTTGATATACTCATTGAAACGGCCGCTAAAAAAGGCCCTAAAACAGTTGCAGTTGCCTGCGCACAAGACGATGACGTCCTTATGGCTCTAAAAAATGCCTTTGAGAAGAAGATGATAAAAGGCATTCTGATCGGTGACACACAGTTGATTCAAAAAATTGCAGATGAAATCGACTTTGACATCAGCTCTTTCGAATGCATACATATTGAAGACATGAAAGAAGCGTCATTGAAAGCTGTTTCCTTAGTTTCTGAAGGAAAAGCCGACATGGTGATGAAAGGTTTGGTCGATACCTCAATTATTTTAAAAGCCGTTTTGGACAAAGAAGTCGGGCTTCGAACGGGAAATGTCCTGAGCCATGTGGCCATATTCAGCACGGCGGCTTATCACAAATTTATGATCGTGACAGATGCGGCAATGAACATTGCGCCGGATTTAAATACCAAAAAGCAAATCATTGAAAATGCGCTGAGTGTGACGCGGGCTTTGGAAATTGATTGTCCGAACGTTGGCGTTCTCGCCGCAAAAGAGAAAGTCAATCCGGCGATGCCGGCAACTCTGGACGCTGCGGCACTTGTTGAGATGTGCAATAAAGGCGAAATACCCGGTTGCAAAGTGGGGGGGCCATTTGCGCTCGATAATGCGATTTCAAAAGAAGCCGCAAAAACAAAAAAAATCAGCGATCCGATGGCGGGTGATGTAGATATATTGCTTTGTCCGGCAATCGAAACGGGAAATGTTCTTTACAAAGCCCTTAATTTCATTGCAGGAGCGGAATCGGCAGGTGTTATTGTCGGTGCAACGGCACCGGTTATTTTGACTTCCCGAGCAGATTCTGATGCGACGAAACTCAATTCCATTGCATTGGCAGTGCTGATGTCTTCTAAATAAGGAGCGTAAGATGACTATCTATAGAACTTTGGCGATTAATCCGGGATCAACCTCGACTAAGATAGCGGTTTTTGACAATTCAGAATTGGTTTTTGAAACGACATTGCGACACAGCAATGAAGTGTTGGCGCCTTTTGAACATGTATCCGATCAATACGAGTTTAGGAAACAGGTCATTATGGAAGCCCTTGTGGCAGGCGGAATTGACCTCGGCAAACTCAGTGCGGTTGTGGGACGCGGCGGATTGCTTCACCCAATTGAAGGGGGCACTTATGCGGTAAACGATCGTATGATTGAAGATTTGAAAGTCGGTGTTTTAGGAGAGCATGCTTCCAATCTCGGCGGAATGATTGCAAGTGAAATTGCAAAAGAATATGGCATTCCGTCTTATATTGTAGATCCGGTTGTCGTCGATGAACTTGAGCCGATGGCCCGCATCTCGGGTATGCCTGAGATTGAGCGTATTTCTATTTTTCATGCTTTGAATCAGAAGGCTGTTGCCAGACGTTATGCTGATTCGATCGGAAAAGAATATGAAGATATGAATCTGATTATTGCACATCTGGGCGGGGGTATTTCGGTAGGTGCGCATTTAAAGGGACGTGTCATTGATGTCAACAATGCTTTGGACGGAGAAGGACCTTTTAGCCCGGAACGCTCGGGTGGGCTTCCGACGGGTGATTTGGCGAAATTGTGTTATTCGGGCAATTATACGTATGCGGAGGTCAAGAAACTCATTAAAGGAAAAGGCGGCCTCGTAGCTTATCTCGGCACCAATGACGGACGCGAAGTGGAAACGCGCATTCAGGAAGGTGACGCGCAAGCGGCGTTGATTTATGAAGCAATGGCTTATCAGATTGCCAAAGAAATCGGGAGCTGTGCCGCGGTTCTTTCAGGAGAAGTAGATGGCATATTGATTACAGGCGGACTTGCTTACAGTGAGCGATTGATGAACTGGATTAAACCTCGAGTGGCTTTTATTGCCCCTTGCGAAATTTATCCGGGAGAAGATGAAATGTCGGCACTGGCTATGGGGGCTTGGCGTGTTTTAGCCGGAAAAGAAGCCGTTAAGGTTTATGAATAGCCCTCAAAGTAAAGAAAAGAGGTTAAAATGACACTTGATTTGATGAATGACAAGCGTATTCGAGTAATAATCGGGCATTACGGCAGCGGTAAGACGGAATTCGCCGTTAATTATGCTTTAGCTTTAAAAAAACAGTATGATCAAGTGGCGCTCTGTGATTTGGATATTGTCAATCCGTATTTCAGGTCAAGAGAAAAAGCCGATATGCTTGAATCAAGCGGCATTCATGTGATTTCGGGTGCCCTTGGACACAGTGCCAACTTGGACTTACCGATGGTTTCGGCCGATATTCTCGGACCGCTTCAAAATGAAAAGACACAGGTCATTTTAGATGTCGGCGGCGATGCGGTCGGTGCAAGAGTTTTAGCCCGATTCAGGGCATATTTCAAGCCCGGTGATTATGATATGTTTTGCGTGGTCAATGCCAACAGAGAGCAAACGCAGACTGTAGAAGGTGTTCTCAGACACATTGAACAAATTGAAGCGACAGCGGGTGTTCCGGTAACGGGATTGATTAACAATACACATCTTTTAAAGGACACGACGGCTGAAACGGTTTTGGAAGGACAAAAATTGGTTGTGGAGGTATCCCGAGCATCGGGATTGCCGATTAAATATATTAGTGCTCTTGAGACAGTGATTCCCCAATTACCTGAAAATATTGAGGGGATTCCTTTTCCGATCCGAATGATTATGAGAGAAGATTGGATGTAAAAGAGCATTTCCACTCAATAAACAATAGTACGATGGGAGGTACGAAAGTGGCGAAAGGTAAGGTTACGTTTAACGAAGATATCTGCAAAGGGTGTGGCCTTTGCACCACTGCGTGTCCGGTGAATATCGTGACACTCGATACGTCGAAGATCAATGTGAAGGGATTTCATCCCGCGGCTGTTTTCGAAATGGACAAATGCATCGGTTGTGCCAATTGTGCCACGATGTGTCCGGATCTCGTCATTACAGTTGAAAGAATATAGGGAGGGGTGAGCAAATGGCTAAGATATTGATGAAAGGAAACGAAGCAATCGGCGCGGCGGCTATTAAAGCAGGCTGTAAATATTTCTTCGGATATCCGATTACACCGCAAAATGAGTTGCCGGAATACATGTCGCGAGAGCTGCCTAAAGCAGGGGGCGTATTTTTACAGGCTGAAAGTGAAGTAGCGGCAATCAATATGGTTTACGGGGCTTCCGGTGCAGGCGCCCGCGTTATGACATCTTCTTCATCTCCGGGAATTGCACTCAAACAGGAAGGCATTACTTATATCGCAGGTGCAGAATTGCCGTGTGTTATCGTCAACATCGTCAGAGGCGGCCCTGGGCTCGGCGGGATCCAACCGGCACAATCGGATTACAATCAAGTCACAAGAGGCGGCGGAAACGGAGACTATAAATTGCTCGTTTACGCACCGGCTAACCTTCAGGAAATGGTAGATCTGATGCAGGAAGCGTTTGACGCAGCGGATTATTACCGCACGCCGGTCATGATGGTCGGAGACGGTATGATCGGTCAAATCATGGAGCCTGTTGAATTTAAAGAATCCGTATCCCGTTTTGAATTGCCTGAAAAAGATTGGGCAACGGTCGGTACCGGCAACAAGAGAAAACCGAATATCGCAAACTCTCTTTTCCTCGATCCGGCAGAACTCGAAAAACACAACGTCAAGCTCCAAGAAAAATATGCGACCATTAAAGCGAATGAAGCGCGCTATGAAACATATAATTTGGAAAATGCACAACTCGTTGCCGTTGCTTACGGAACGACTTCCAGAATCCTCAGAAATGCCATCAATGAACTGAAAGAAAAAGGCATTGAAGTGGGCATGATCCGTCCGATTACACTTTGGCCGTTCCCTGAAGAAGCATTTGATCAAATTCCGGCTTCCTGCAAAGGCTTGCTGTCGGTTGAAATGTCTATGGGACAAATGGTGGATGACCTTAAAATTGTGTCAAATGGTCGTTGGCCGGTTTATTTCTATGGCCGTTCAGGTGGGATGATTCCGACACCGGCCGGCATTATCGGAAAGATTGAAGAACTGATTGGGGGTGCAAAATAATGGCTGTCGTATTCCAAAAAACAAAAGGGTTAACTGACAAACAGACGCACTATTGTCCGGGATGTACACATGGTATCATTCATCGACTGGTTGCGGAAGTGCTTGAAGAATTGGGTGTGCTCGGAGAGGCCATCGGTGTTGCACCGGTCGGATGTTCCGTGCTTGCTTATGAATATTTTAACTGCGATATGCAGGAAGCCTCCCATGGTCGTGCGCCGGCGGTTGCTACAGGAATTAAACGCGTTCATCCGGATAAAGTAGTTTTCACTTACCAAGGAGATGGGGACCTCGCATCCATCGGAACGGCTGAAATCGTTCATGTTGCACATCGCGGAGAGAAAATTACGACCATTTTCGTCAACAATGCCATCTATGGTATGACAGGCGGACAAATGGCGCCGACGACATTGATCGGCCAACGTGCGACAACCGCTCCGCTCGGCAGAACTGTAGAACATTCGGGAATGCCGCTTCGCGTATCTGAAATGCTTGCAACCATTAACGGTGCCGCTTATGTAGAGCGTGTTGCGGTCAATACGCCTGCAAATGTCAGAAAAGCGAAAAAAGCCATTAAAAATGCTTTCCAATGTCAATTGGACGGAAAGGGATTTTCGATTATAGAAGTACTGTCTACGTGCCCGACAAACTGGGGAATGACACCGATCGATGCACTCAAGTGGCTCGAAAATAACATGATTCCGTACTATCCTATCGGAAACTTAAGAACACCGGAGGTGGAAGAATAATGTTGAACGAACGCGTAATATGTGCCGGATTTGGCGGCCAAGGGGTTATGTTGATCGGTCAGTTGATTTCTTATGCTGGCATGCTTGAAAACAGAGAAGTATCATGGCTTCCGTCTTACGGACCTGAAATGCGTGGCGGAACGGCCAACTGCAGTGTGATGGTATCGGAAAAACCGATCGGTTCTCCGGTTATTACAGATGATGCAACGGCGGCCATTATCATGAACCTTCCGTCATTGGCGAAATTTGAAAAAGATGTTGAACCGGGCGGACGCCTTTTGATCAACAGTTCTTTGATAGAAAAAAAGGCAACGCGTGATGATTTGCAAGTCTATTATATTCCGGCCAATGAACTCGCTGTTGAGCTTGGAAATTCACGTGTTTCCAATATGGTTATGCTTGGAGCTTATTTGGAACTGACGAAGATCGTTTCCATTGAGTCTGTTATGAAAGCATTAAAGAAAATTTTCGGACCGGCAAAAGAACACTTGATGCCTGTCAATGAAGACGCTCTCCGAAAAGGTGCAGCGGCAGTGAGACAATAACGAATTAAAATAGCCATTCCTAAAAAACCGGAAAAGAGACATTTTGGCAGACGCTGAAATGTCTTTTTTCCGTTCTGGATTAAATCGGAAATTAATGCCGAATGATTGAAGGTGCACGTAATTTATGAGATAATGAAGAGCAATCTAAACAGGGGGGTGCCATGCAAGTATTTATTTTGACTTTGATTTTGGTGTTTGCGGCAGAGGTCGGAGACAAAACTCAAATTTTAGCAATGGCATATGGGAAAAATACAAAGGTCCGGGAACTTTTGACGGGTGTTTTTTTAGGTGTGG
Organism: Clostridiales bacterium; assembly: GCA_030445805.1. Lineage (GTDB taxonomy): Bacteria > Bacillota > Clostridia > Peptostreptococcales > Acidaminobacteraceae > JASUTA01. The sequence goes on along the minus strand of JASUTA010000090.1, from coordinate 3,253 downwards.
CATTTAGCTATGGCTTCTCTGTTTTAATCGGCCAGCTCTTAGGTCATTTTTTGCCGGAAGAAGGGCTGTCTTTTATAGCAGGATTGCTTTTTGTCCTATTCGGTTTGCTTTCTTTGTCTGTTGCAGAACGCGAAAACAAATGGACGGTCCCCGCGGGAGAACCTTCAATTTTTTCAATGGGGTGGTCTTTTTTTAAAGGGGAACTCGGCGATAAAACGCAATTGGTTACGCTGACGCTTGCCGCCTATTTTCAAAAGGGGATACCGGTATGGAGCGGCGCTGTTTTGGGAATGCTCATGATTACGGCACTCGGTATTTTTGCCGGCCGACGCTTTGGAAGCCGCATCCCTGAATATCGCTTGAGACTTGGTGCGTTTGTTTTGTTTTTTTCACTGGGAACTTACAGAATAGCTACCGCCTCTTATGTTCGCGAAATGGGAACGACATTTATCGTTTTACTCATGGGGATTTTGCTGATTTTGACCGCTGTCAGAGGTATTATTTTCAGCCGACAAATCAAAGAAATATCGATATCTGTTCTCAAGCAAGAGGCGGAAGGTCTGATGCGCATCAAAGGACAGATTGAAACAGAACTTTGCAACAACTGCGCTCAATGTCAGGGGGACGGTTGTGCGGTGAAATGCATGGTTTCACTCCTTGAAAAAGGGCCTATATCTGAAAACAATTTGTTTTCAGGCGTTAAAAATATCCCATTCGATGCCGAAAAGGCTCAACGGGTTTTGGAAAAATTACAAACGTATGCCATGGCTCACCCTGAAATTGTTGAGGCGGATCATGCACTCAAAAAAGTTGAGCGCCTATTGAAACAAGTTGCATTGGGTGAAAATGTCATAGAAAAAAATACGATGATTGATAAAAATTGAGGAGAATAAGTATGTCCAGAATGTTTGGTACGGATGGCGTCAGAGGCGTTGCCAATAAAGAGCTTACGGTTGAACTCGCCATGCAACTCGGTCGATATGGGGCACATGTAATCACCGGCAGAAAACGCGGTGCAAAAATATTGGTGGGAGCGGATACGCGGATTTCCGGAGAAATGCTTGAAAATGCTTTAATTGCAGGGATTCTTTCTTCAGGATGCGATGTCATCAAACTGGGTGTTATTCCGACCCCCGCGGTGGCCAAACTCGTTCGTCTTTATCAAGCGGATGCCGGTGTTATGATTTCAGCGTCACATAATCCGGCAGAGTTCAATGGGATCAAGTTTTTTAATTCGGAAGGACTGAAGTTGTCGGATGCCGTAGAAGATGAGATTGAAGCGGAAATTAAGTCTCAAAAACCGTTTGATTTACCGGTTGGCGGCGCGTTGGGGCGCATTTCATTTGCTGAATCGGCAAAAGAAACGTATGTAAAATCGGTTCTTGAAACGTACTCAGGTCCTTCGCTGGACGGTATGAGAGTGGTTCTGGATTGTGCAAACGGAGCGGCTTCCGAGGTTGCCCCCATGGCCATTCGCGCACTGGGAGCCGAAGTCATTGCACTACATAATACGCCGGATGGCATCAATATCAACGCCGGGTGTGGGTCGACGCATATGGATGATTTGATGGCCCAAGTGAAAGCCCACAATGCCCATGTCGGATTGGCATTTGACGGTGATGCGGACAGGCTCCTTGCTGTGGATGAGAACGGTCAGTTTGTGGATGGGGATAAAATTATGGCCATTTGCGGTCAATTTTTGAAGGTGCAGAATCAATTGGCTGAAAATACGATTGTTACAACGGTTATGACCAATCTGGGATTTGATATTGCCATGAAAGAAAATGGTATGAAAACGGTAAAAACGCAGGTGGGAGACCGATATGTGCTTGAAAATATGCTGGCCAACGGATATGAATTGGGTGGCGAGCAATCGGGACATATTATCTTTTTGAGGTACAATACGACGGGAGACGGGCTTTTGACTGCTGTACAGTTGCTACGCGTCATGCGCGCAACTGAAAAATCACTTTCGGAACTCGCAAATATTATGACGGTGTACCCTCAAGTGTTAAAAAATGCAAAAGTGGCGAATCATTTGAAACAGCGGTATATGGAAAATGAATTGATTGCAGAACGCATTCGACAAGTAGAACAGGATTTCTCGGGGAAAGGACGTGTGCTGATCCGGCCGTCGGGAACCGAACCGCTTGTACGCGTTATGATTGAAGGCAGTGATCTCGGTAAATTGGAACAGACAGCGGTTGAACTTACAGCGCTTATTGAGGCTCAATTATCGCCTGAACACAATTGAGCATCCGCACCGGTTTGTAATTGTAATGTAACATCAACAAATTAAATTCGATGGTTATGCAACCATTTTTGCAAGGCCTTGGCCGACTTTTCGAAGTCGGTCACTTCTATTTGATAGGAAAAAGTTTGACGATCAATGCTCTTTTGATAGAGTGGATCATAATGTACTAAGAGCAATAGACGCGCGAGATTTTCATAATCTCTTTCATGGTAATGCGTTAACATGGCTGCGTAATTTTCTTTTGAGCAATACGACTTGATATGCTCAAGCGGTTCTGCCAATGCTTCATAGAAATTTTCGGCACTTGCGTATTCGCGCATGACATGGTTAACTCTGAATTCGAGCGAAGCGGAGATGAGGACGAATTTCCCGCTTTGAATGGCAGAAAACAGTTTGGCCGGAACGGTAAGGCTACCGATGCGCCTGCTTTCCGATTCCACAAAGCAATAGGGATGAATGGCATGCACCAAAGTGTCGTAAATTTGGTTTTCAAAGTCCTGAGTGCTTTGACCGCCAACGGTTCCGATGGCACCCAGATTAGAGCCTCTGTGGTTTGCGGCGCCTTCTAAATCCAAGACGGATTCCCCGAGTTTTTCGAGTTCTTTTAAAATTTCGGTTTTTCCGGCACCGGAAAGTCCGTTTAAGACGATGAATTCAGGGAAATTTTCAGGGTCTTCCAGAAAATTCAACACCGTTTGGCGATAGACTTTGTATCCACCAGCCAAAACGTGCACCGGTGCACCGATGCTCTGCATCAACATCGTAATGGAACGACTCCTGTAACCGCCCCTTGCACAGTAGAATACTATTTTCTTCCCGGGATGTTGCTGGATATAGTCGGAAAGGTATTTAAAATAGTCTTGAAGTTTTTGAGAGCCGTATTCGAGACCTTTCATTTTGGCCTCGTCAACCGATGCATTTTTGTATAGCCAGCCGACTTCATGACGTTCTAGGTCATTTAAAATCGGGTGATTGACGGCACCCGGAATATGTCCTTTT
>JASUTA010000089.1 GCA_030445805.1 Clostridiales bacterium | reverse complement strand
TGAAAACGAAATGCGATTTTTTTCGTAGATGCCGTCGTATTCTGCCGTGGCTTTCAGCGCTTCAATAATGGTATCGCGATAGATATAGATGCCGCGATTGTACCATGTAATCAGGTAATATCCGGCGTAAAAGTCAATTGTAAATCCGCCGATGCCGTCTCCTTCGCCGTTAAAGACGCGGAAGGCATTGGTCTTTGGATTGTTGTAGAGGCCAAGGCGCTTTTCAAAGGCCTGATAGAGTTTGGATTTGAAAAAAGTACCGTCGATTGCTTCGCGTTTGTTAAAGCTGATGACCCAGCCGACCCCTTTGTTTTGGCGGCCGAAATAGGCGGTTGCAACATAGTTGCCGGACTCATCGGTGAGTTGGAGCAAAGTGCCTTCCGTTAAGCTTGGATCTTCAAGCAAATGCCCGCCGATAAGGGCTTCTTTATAGAGAAGCGGGTAGTGGTTTTTAAATTTATCGACGTGACGACGATCTATTTTAAATGTTGTCAATTGAGACCTCCAAAGTCAAAAATATTAAATAAGATTCATTTACAATTATATTACAAAGTATGCTTATAAACAATTGGATATGCTAAAATGAAAAACAGGACAGAATGAAAGGAATATGACTTATGTTAAAAGAGAATCTGAATCGCATGTGGACCCGGCTTTCTCGGGATTGGAAGCTGGATCGAATATATTGGCTTAAACTCTCTGTTTTCCTCGTCTTCATTTTAATGATGGACGAATGGCTTTACAGGAGAGATGTCGTGAGTGCCCTGATGTGGCCCGTTCACTATCCGGTGTTTTTCCTCATGAATTTTTTTGTGCTGCTCGGTGTTTCCGCCGTTCTGGTTATCATGACCGGGAGACTTTACGGCAGCTCGATGGCAGTCGGTGTGCCGGTGCTCCTGATCGGAGCGGTCAATGCCGCAAAAATGGCGCTTCGCAATGTGCCGCTGACGGTGGAAGATTTTTCGCTTTTAAAAGAAGTGTTGGCGCTGTCTGATGCGCTGTTTAATCAAAAGACGATTCTATACGTTGTGATGGGGATCGCGGCCATTTTTGTGATGAGTCGACTGATCAAATCGTGGTATGGTTCGGGGCGGCATACCTTGCAACGTCCGGTAGCGGTGGTGCTTGTCGCAATTTCTGTGGCCGTTTTTGCATGGGGGCAGGTTGCGTTTTCTTCGGATTTGCCGCTCATAGAGACCGGATTCATTTATTCTCTTTCCAACCCGCTCAGGCAGGAAAAAGGATTTAGCGCGGAAGCGAGGGCCGAAGCGGAAGCGGCACTGGAAAACAGTGCGGCTGTTGAAAATCCGGTAGATGCTTTGAGCAATACAGGGCTTGAAGAAGGCGAACAACCCAATATCATTATTATTCAAAGTGAGGCTTTTTGGGATGTCACCAAATTGGGCATTGCGTTTACACAAGATCCGATTTCTAATTTTGAAGCGCTTCAAGAAGAGAGTCTCCACGGGAGAATGTACGTCCCCGTCGTAGGCGGAGGGACCTCCAACACGGAATTTGAAGTGTTGACAGGTTTAACGATGAAAAATTATTACAACGACTGGTACATGGTGTATCCAAATGAAATTTCCGCACCCGAGGCAACGCTGGCGAGTATTTTGAGGACTCAAGGGTACACATCGATCGGGACGCATCCATACATGTCTTGGTATTACAATCGCCGGGAAGTGTATAAGTATTTTGGATTTGATCGATTTGAAACACTTGAGTATTTGGATAATCCGGAGCTCATCGGGACGTATACCTCGGATGCTTACCTGATGGATCGCATTATGGATACCATCGAGTCGGAAGATAAACCTATTTTTGATTTTGTGGTGACCATGCAAAATCATGGCCCTTACGGAAACCCGAGATTTGATACCTTTGACGTGAAAATTGCGGATCGAGCAGGATTGTCGGATCCGGCCGTTTATTTTTTAAACAATTACGTTCAAGGGGTATATTTGTCCGATCAAGCACTCGGAACCTTGATTGATAAGCTCAGAGAAAGCGATGAACCGACGCTGGTGATGTTTTACGGAGACCATCTGCCGATGCTCGGGGAAGATTATTTGACTTATCGCGAGGCGGGATATGTCGGCACTGAAGACAGCAATACGCTTCAGCAGGATTTAAGTATGATGACCGTGCCGTATATCATTTGGAGCAATTACGGTGCGCCGACGGGAGAACTTCCGGTGATGAATGCTTCTTTTATGACGCCGAGATTGCTTGAAATTGCCGGTGCGGAAGTTCCGGATTATTTAAAGGCCATCAAAGCGCTGTCGGAAAATACGCCGATTATCACGCGAAGTTATGTGCTCGCATCAGATGGCACACGTGCAGAAGAAGGCAGTGATGCCTATCAGGTGGCACGTGCCCAATACCAATTGATTTGGGATAGGATGCGCGCATCGGAAGATCCTTTCGATATGACAAAGTGGATTATTTCGGATAACTCGGATTACAATGCGACGCTGAATGACATCCGGATTGAAACCGTATCCGCCGACGGAGGAAAGACGGTGATCGGCGGGACGCATTTATACAGCAATGCCGTGCTTCTCGTGAATGGCTCTGAGCAAGGATTTGATTGGACGGATGAAACACAAATATCGATTAATAAAAAATTAAAGTCGGGAGACGTTTTAATGATGCGCCTTTCCGATTCGGAAGGAACGGTGCTTGCGGAGTCAGCGGCATATACCATGCCGTAAGGGTGTTGTGTAAGGGTGGGATACCTTATTGTAAATTGTCGTATGTGATGCGATCAGTGCTGTATGTTGAAAGGGTAAAATCATGAAAGAACTGATTACAATAAAAGGGCCGTTGGTTCAGGGAATTTTCAGAGCCAGACCCAATCGGTACATCGCCGAAGTGGAAGTAGACGGTGTGATTCAAACAGTGCATGTGCATGACCCCGGAAGACTGCGTGAATTGTTATTTCCGGGGAATCCTTGCATCATCCGCTATGCCGCATCACCTACGCGGAAAACCGACTGGGATATGGTCGCCGCCCGAAAGGAGACGGCAGACGGGGCCGAAGAATACGTTTTGATTCACTCCGGGTATCACAGGGCCATTGCAGAGGCCATCTTGGAGAACCCGGCGCTCAATCCTTTCGGATTGGTTCAATCCCTGCGTGCGGAAGTGCCGTTTGGTCACTCACGGATTGATTTCTTACTGACGACGTCGGAAAATACGCCTTTATGGGTTGAAGTCAAAGGCTGTTCACTCTCTGAACAAGGAGTTGCCAAATTCCCGGATGCGCCTACAGTCAGAGGAACAAAGCATTTGAAAACGTTGATGGACATTCGAGAGAATGGGAATCGAAGCGGTGTCCTGCTTTTGATTTTCAGTGAATCGCATTATTTTGAACCCAAAGCGGATACGGACCCCTTGTTTGCACAGACTTTTTATAAAGCGCAAGATGCCGGCGTCGAGGTGCATCCTGTTCGCGTGTGCCTTGACAAAAATTCAGGAACGGTTTTTTTCTCGGGAGAAATTGCAATCGGGAATCCACGGCGGAATATGGACTGATTGCACGTTGAAGGCGTTTATGTTAAGATTAAAAAAAACACAGGCATAAAATTTCATATTATAGGAGTTTAAAATGAAATGGATTCAGTCTTATGTGTTCAAGATTCAGCTTTTACTTGACCGAATTTCCGAGACAGACGATTCAGAAATTTTAATGGACTGTGAAAATAAGTTGTATGCTCTTGTTGTTGCGCCCATGCTTTTCTTGGCGGCAACGCTCAATTTGGTCTTTGGGTTTATCTGGAACAGTTCACTTTTGGGGGTTGTCTCTTACAGTGTGACGCTTGTAGGCTGTGCAATTGGGATTTATCGAAGCGCGCATTCTAAGGCGCACTATCCCTTTAAAGTCAAATGGACCGGATTTTTCACTTTTTTGGCGATTTTAGTGACGATATTTGCTTACTACGGCGTGATCCCGGAGCTTTTGTGGTTCATCATGTTTATCGTGACCATGATGGTCAGTAATCACATGGACCGCACGATGCTTATCTACACAATGGTGGGGTACGGTGTTTTATTTGCTTTGGGCGTCTATAAAGGGTTTAGCGGCAATCCTCTTGAGAGGAATGTGCCGTTTTTTGTGATTCTCTTTGTCATGATTGGATTGCTTTTTTATGTCAGTATGATGGTCAGTAAAGTGTACGGCAGTCTGTTGATCAAAAAAATGGAACGCAGCAAGTTGCTGGAGCAACAGCGGAAAGAACTTGAATACTACAACCGGAAGCTACAAGTCGGGCAGGAAAGACTGAAATTTTTGGCATATAATGATCCGCTTACGAAACTGCCAAACCGCAAGATGATTTTGGAAGAGACGCGCGTAATGATTGATTTAGGCTCGGCAGAGTCGTTATCCTTTGCGATGGTTTTTATCGATCTGGACAATTTTAAGCGCATTAACGATACAATGGGGCATTCTCAAGGGGATTCGCTTCTGTGCCAAGTGGCAGAGCGATTAGAGAAAACCGTTGATTCAAGAGATTTGATCGGGCGGCTCGGCGGAGACGAAATGGCACTTTTGGTGCGCCGTTCCTTGCCGGAGTCGGATTTGTTTTTTTACATTCAACGGTTTCAGGAAGCTTTGAACGAGCCGTTTTTCTTAGGTAAGGTGGAAGTTCATGTCACAGGAAGCTTTGGAATTGCAGTGTTTCCAACGGATGCAACCACTGCGGAAGATCTGATTCGCGCGGCGGATACGGCGATGTATCGTTCGAAGGAACTCGGAAAGAATATGATTCGGTTTTTCCATAAGGAGATGCGGGATGCGATACTGGAAAAACTTCATCTTGAAAATCGAATGATTCATGCCATTGAAAAGAACGAGTTTTTTCTGGTGTACCAGCCGCTTTACCATGTTCAGGAAAAACGGATTGTTGGATTCGAAGCCCTGATTCGATGGCAGATGGAACCTGACCTTGTCATGACGCCGAATGCGTTTATTCCGCTCGCGGAAGAGACGGGCCTCATTCACGAAATCGGCGAATGGGTCATTCGGACCGCGTGTCATAAAGTGATACAGATGGAAGATATGGGCCGTTCGGATTTGACGATTTCTGTCAATGTGTCCTCTGTTCAAATGCAGCAACAGCAATTTGCGAACCGGGTAAAACAAATTATCTTGGAAACGGGAGTAGATCCTGAAAAGTTCTATTTTGAGATTACAGAGTCCGTCTTTATCAATAACATGGAACGGGCTTCCCAGATGATTGAGCAATTGCGCAAGCTTGGCATTAAGATTGCGCTTGACGATTTCGGAACCGGGTATTCTTCTTTGAGCTATCTGACGCGGCTTCCGATTGACATTTTAAAGATCGATAAATCTTTTATTGATTATTTGAAAATCAAAAAAGACCATGATACAGTCGTCGGGAATATTATTGATCTGGCTCATGGTCTGGGGATGACGATTATTGCGGAAGGTGTGGAAGATGTTGCCCAAAGCGACTTCCTTCATAGCCTTTCATGCGATGTCTTGCAGGGGTATTATATTGGCGTCCCGCTTGCGGAGGAAGCGATGATGGATCTGGTGACGGAATTGCCTAAGGCCATGTAGAAGATGAAATAAGGGAAAAATCTAAAATAAAGCAAAAAAATCGGAAACACGTATCCTATGGGTTATAGAAGTGTCTCCGATTTTTATTTTGGAAGTTAATGGTTAAAGTATTCCGATTGTTTAGAGGGTTTCAATAAACTTGAGCACTTTGTCATAATCCGGATGTGAGCCGACTTCTTTGACGTATTCCACATATCGAACGACATTGTCCTTATCGACGACGACGATGCCGCGGCCGAGCAGTCTGAGTTCTTTGATGGCAAAACCGTATTTCATTCCAAAATCCAGATCGCGATGATCGGAAACGACGATGGAATTCTCAATATCATTTGCAACGCAAAAGCGTTTTTGAGCAAAAGGCAAGTCTACGCTGACGGTTACGACGATGACATCGTCTCGCTTTGTGGCTTCTTCGTTAAATCGAATGGTTTGGAATTCGCAAATTCGAGTATCAACCGATGGAACGACGCTGATGATTTTCAATTTGTCTTCGAGATCGGAAAATTTGAATTCTGACAGGTCGGTATTGAGCGCTGTAAAATCAGGTGCTTGATCGCCGACTTTGATTTCTTCGCCTAATAATGTAATGGGATTTCCGCCCATAGTAATGTTTTCTCTCATAGTAAATCCTCCTAGTGTTTCACTCTTTCGTTGTTCTTTTCGTTCTCAAAATCACTATCTTCATTATTTCCCTTCGTGCGTCGATTTAATCAGTTAATTGACAAGATTTAAAAAATGTTCAAAATTGCATTTCAAAGAGAAACCCGGACATGGTATAGTAGAAAGAGCCCTAAAGTGTTTTGGGCATTTAAAAAGGAGGGGCGGACAATGTTCAGGGAAATGAGACGTAAAGAGAAAATGATGACTGCCGAGCGCGCGGGAGAAATCCTTGAAAAGGGCAGATACGGTATGCTGACGGTTGTTCAAACGAATGGGTACCCATATGCCGTCCCGGTTAACTATGTTTACAGAGATGGGAAAGTGTATGTTCACTGTGCAAAGGAAGGCGCTAAAATAGACGCCATACAAGCAGATTCAAAGGCTACTTTTACGGTTGTTTTTGATGATGAAATTTTACAGGAGCGGTTTACGTCGGCTTTTGAAAGTGTCGTCGCCTTCGGAAAAGCGTTTCTGGTGGACGATGAGGCGAAAAAGCTGGAGATGTTAAAAGCGTTAATTGAAAAATACAGCCCGGATTATCTTGAAAAAGGGTATCAATACGCGGAGAAAGATCATGGAAAAACGGCAATGATCGTTTTTGAAGCGGAAATGATGACGGGAAAAACGAGTAATCGTCCGAAGTAGTGAGCGATTTGACGGGAAGGAGTGATCGGATTGAAGGATCAATTCAAATTGGGCGTCGTTCAGATGACGGTTTCCGAGGATAAAAGCGTATCTGTCGACAAAGCGGTTCGTAATATTCAAATGCTCGGCGAAAAAGGAGCCGATGTGATTGTACTCCCGGAGATGTTCAACTGTCCATATGAAACGGATCGGTTTCAGGACTATGCGGAAGAAGAAGGCGGAGAGACTTGGCAGGCGCTCCAAGGCGCTGCAAGAGAGAACGGTGTTTACGTTATCGGGGGAACGATTCCGGAACGTGAGGGAACCCATCTTTACAATACGTGCTTTATTTTTGATCCGCAGGGCAATCAAATCGGAAAACACCGCAAGGTTCATCTCTTTGACATCGATGTCGAAAACGGACAGTATTTTAGAGAATCGGATACGTTGACGCCCGGCGATGAAGTGACGGTGATCGAGACGGCATTCGGAAAAATCGGTATCGCTGTCTGCTATGACGTTCGTTTCCCGGAATTGGCGAGACTGATGGCTGAGCGCGGGGCGCGTATGTTGGTGTATCCGGCGGCCTTTAATATGACCACCGGTCCTGTGCATTGGGAAATTCTCTTTCGGTCCCGCGCGCTGGATAACTTGGTTTATACGGTCGGTTGTGCCCCGGCGAGGGATTATAGTGCCGCGTATATTTCTTATGGGAATTCCATCGTTGTCAACCCGTGGGGAGAAGTGGTCGGACGCTTGGACGGCGAAGAGAGTTATCTGATGGGCGCAATCGACCTCGGCGATGTGGCGCGTATGCGTAAGCAAATACCGGTGCTTGATCAATTGAGGCGGGATCTTTATGCGGTGGGCGATGTCGTGTCTTCTGCCGGGCGTTCTAAGTCAGGTGCCGCAGAGGCATCCGAAAATTCGGAAGCATCCAAAATGTCCACGCCAGGTGAAAGCGAATAAATGACATTTTTGCGTTCGACAATGATGGTTGTTTTTTCGGAAAGCGGTTTGTCCTCTTTGATTTTTAAAAGCAGTTCTTTCGCGGGGTTGATGGCAACGGGATGCCCGACGCGCAGGAGCATGGCGTAATCGCCGGTTGTGTCTCCGTAAGCATAACTTTGAGAAAGATCAATGCCATATTCGGCCGAAAAGTCGTCTATGGCTTTATTTTTGCTTTCAGAATCCCACATGGGAACGACTTCGCCCGTAAATCGACCGGATTCATCGACTTTATAGCCGGTTCCTCTAAAACCGTCGATATTGTATTTCTCGGCCATTTTTTTGACGAGAAATTCAGGGCTTCCGGAAATAAAGAAGACTTTGTGATTCATTTTTTTATGCCATAAAATACGGCTTCTCGTATATTTGTAAACAATATCCCCGTGCAGGGCAATGACTTGGTTTGAGATGAACTCAAGATCGGCCTCTTTTCTGCCCTTGAGGGCTTGATAATAGATAGAAACGAGCTGGAGCATATAGTCTTCATATTCCCCTGTGCGTTTTCTCCATTCGGTAAAAGGGCCTTTAACCGAAGTGTGAAACAAAGCCGGGTCAACCACTTCATATTTGACGAGCTTTTTGAAGTGCTCGATCATCAGCGAATTTCTGTAGAGTGTACCGTCGATATCTAAAAAGGCAGCAACTGACATGAAACCTCCTAAAAAAATAGTGTAAGATGTATTTCATACTATTATACACTGTTTTTAATCGATTAAAACGACGAAGTCTTAATGAATTTTTAAGCATTGTTTCGTTAAAATTTAGGATATAACGGGTAAAATGAAGACAATACTGGGAACAGAGCAAAGGAGGCAGTCATGCAACCGGTTATTGAAATTCAAGATTTGAAAATGCAATATGAAAAGGAAAAAGGCTATGTTCTGAAGGGTGTCAATCTGGAGGTTGTCCCCGGACAGATTATCGGGTATATCGGCCCCAACGGAGCCGGCAAGAGTACAACCGTAAAAATCATGCTCGGCATGCTGGAAGGCTATGAAGGCAGTGTTAAAGTTTTCGGCAAAGACATTCGAGAAGATCCGGTTGCCTACAAAAGACACATCGGTTACGTCCCGGAGGCGGCTATTTTATACGATACGCTTTCGGGCGCAGAATATATGAACTTTATCGGAACGCTCTATGGAATGTCTGTGGAGACGATTGATCAAAAAGCGACGGAACTTTTTGATCTGTTCGGCATCAAATCGGCATACAACAATCGCATCGCGTCGTATTCAAAGGGGATGAAACAAAAGCTGTTGATTATGGCGAGCCTGATTCACAACCCCGATATTTTATTTTTTGATGAACCGATCAACGGGCTAGACGCCAACAGTGTTATGGTGTTCAAGGAAATGCTTCGAAAATTGGCCGAAAGGGGAAAGACGATTTTCTATTCCTCGCACATCATGGAAGTCGTTGAAAAAATCAGCGATCGAATTGTCGTCTTAAATCAAGGCATTATTGTTGCGGACGGCGACTTTGAGACGCTTAAAGATTCCAGTCATGAGGGGACCCTTCAAGAGATTTTCAATCAGTTGACCGGATTTGAAGCCCATGAAGAAATCGCGAATCGATTTGTGGAAATCATTACGGATGAGGTGGCACCATGAAGAAAGAGCCGCTTCTCATACGATTGGTGTCTCCTTTTAGAGGGCTTTTGGAGCGTTACGGGATTGATTATCCCATTATGTTGCAAATTCTCAGATTGAAGTTGACGCTGGATGATCGGCGAGGCCCCACGATACCGACACAAAAACGCAAAAAAACATCTTCGGCACGTGTCAATCTCTTTACGCAAGCCTTTATGGGCGTTTTTATCGGCATGATGATGTTCCTGCCGCTGGATTTATTTTATAAAGCGGCGGTTGTAGCGGCGATGGATCTCTTCTTCATGAGCCTCTACATGATTTCCGATTACTCCGGCGTATTGTTGGACGTGAGAGATCGTGAAGTGATTTTAACGCGGCCGGTGGACAGTCGAACGCTGAATGCGGCAAAAATGATTCACGTCACCTATTACATGTTGTCGATGTTCTTTGCGTTGAACGGCATTGCCATCATCACCGGGGTAGTCACTTACGGGCCGATGATGATTTTACCGTTTTTAATCATGACGGTTTTGCTGTCCCTTTTCGTCATCTTTCTGACAACCATCATTTACAGTATTCTATTGGAACGGTTCGACGGTGAGCGCTTGCGCGATATCATCAATGTTTTTCAGATTGCCATGTCCGTCGTGACGGTGGTGGCGTATCAGCTCATGGCCAGGGTTTTTGAATTCGTGGATTTGCAGTTGACCATTACCATTCGGTGGTGGACATATCTCTTGCCGCCGGCATGGTATGCGGGCCTGTTTGAAGTCATCATCAATCATCGATTTACGCCGACGTATCTCGTTTTAACGGCACTTGCCGTCTTTGTCCCGATCGTACTCGGCATTTGGCTGATTCGAAATATTTTACCGAAATTTGAATCTTATTTGGTGAAGCTTCAGAATGATTCCGGTATGATTCAAAGGCGCCAGCGTCCGATCAAAGAAAAAATCATGAGTTGGATGTCTAAAGACCATACAGAACTGGCATTTATGCAGTTTGCCGACGCCAATCTCAGCCGTGACAGGCGATTAAAGCTTTCGATTTATCCCAATCAGGCACTTGCCGTGATTATGCCTTTAATTAGTGTCTGCTTATTAACTCCCAATACCTTTATTTTACTGCATTAGAAGCGATTTTTTGGTATAATAAATGCAAGGGTATTTTCTGAATTTTACA
>JASUTA010000088.1 GCA_030445805.1 Clostridiales bacterium | reverse complement strand
TCATTTTGTTTATTTCGCTTCAAAAACAATTGGTTTCCGGATTGTCCGAAGGGGCGGTAAAAGGTTGATTTCTTGCAGTTGATAGAAGACATGGAGGGTTAAGATGCAAGTTCAAATGAAAGGTATCGGTAAAAAATACGAAGGGCGGGAAAATTTTACCCTTCGCGACATCGATCTCGAGATAGAAGATAAGGACTTTTGTGTTATTCTCGGGCCGTCAGGCTGTGGGAAGACAACACTTTTGCGCATGGTTGCGGGGCTCAATTCCATTACGGAGGGGGATCTGCTGTTTGACGGTAAGCGCATGAACAAAGTGCCTTCAAAGGACCGTGATATTGCAATGGTCTTCCAGTCATACGCCCTTTATCCGCATATGACGGTTTATGACAATATGGCTTTTTCGCTCGCAATGCGAAAAGAACATAAAAAGGTGATTCACGATCGCGTTATGGAAGCGGCGGAATCGCTTCAAATTAAAGAATATCTGTATTCAAAACCGTCGGATATTTCAGGCGGTCAGAGACAACGTGTGGCACTTGGACGCGCGATGGTCAGAAAGCCGAAGGTTTTCCTCATGGATGAGCCGCTTTCAAACTTGGATGCGAAACTGAGAGAACACATGCGTGTGGAACTCGTTCGACTGCACAAGGCACTTGGAACGACGACCATTTATGTAACACATGACCAAACGGAAGCCATGACGATGGCGACAAAAATTGTTTTGATGAACGACGGGAAAATTCAGCAAGCGGGCAATCCGGAGGCGTTTTATAACAGACCGGAAAACATCTTCGTTGCCAAGTTTATCGGATCTCCGACGATGAATATCATCGATGGTGTGATGAAAGAAGGTAAGTTTGTAGCCGACCACGGCCTGATTACGATTACGCCTACTGAAGAAGATGCCGAGCTGCTTGAAGCCTTTGAAGGTAAAAAAGTATCGGTTGGTATCCGGCCGGAGCGTTTTGAAAGCGGCGGAGAATTCGGAGATACATTTACGGTAACGGTTGAAGTCGTCGAAATGCTCGGTAAGGAAAAAATTCTGTATACGCGACTTGAAAACGGATCTGAAGTGACGATTTCTACACCGGGACACTATGATTATAAACCGGATGAAGTGCATTCTTTCGGATTTGACATTGAAGCCATTCATTTCTTTGATACAGAAACAGGGATGCGCATCAATTAATCTCTTTCATCCATGATGTATGAGAGAGAAAAAGGGGGGGAATCATGGGAGTCACCATTAAAGATGTGGCGAAGCTTGCCAATGTGTCTCCATCTACTGTATCAAGGGTTATTTCAAATAGTCCCAGAATCAGTGAGGCAACTAAAAACGCCGTTTATGCGGCGATGGATACACTGAAGTATAAACCGAATGCCATTGCGAGGAACCTTGCCAATGCGTCCACAAAAACACTCGGCTTGATTATACCGAATCGCGAAGAAAATCTCCTCAAAAACCCGTTTTTCATACAGGCTATGCGCGGCATAAGCTTGTATTCTCAAAAGAAGAATTATAAAATTATGTTTAGCTATGGCGCCAGTCCCGCGGATGAACTCAATTTTGTTCGTGAATTTGTGAATTCGAAGTGGGTAGATGGCATTATCCTTCTGACAGCGTATGAAAACGACCAGTGCATTGCTTATTTGAATCAGCAATCGTTTCCGTTTGTCGTCATCGGAAGGCCGTTTGACATTCACGATATTTTGTGGGTGGACAATGACAATTTTCAAGCGACCTATAATCTCGTAAATCATTTGATTCAGAAGGGCATGCATGAAATGGCTTTTGTAGGTGGGCCGAAACGCTTTATCTTTTCAAAAGATCGGTTGGAAGGTTTTAGACGTGCTATGGCACTGAGAAATTTATCCATCGATGAACGTATGGTTATTGAAATGCCTGATTTTTCCGAAGAATACGGGTATCAGGCGATGGCGGCTATCTGTGATGAGCACGTGCCTCAAGCGGTTGTAACGACCGATGATTTGCTGGCGTTCGGCGTCATGAAATACGTACGGGAGCACGGCCTTTCTGTGAGAGTAACCGGCTTTAACAATAGTCCTTTGTCCGAGTACCAAACGCCGCCGCTGACCTCTATTGACATTCAGGCAGAAAAGCTCGGATATCACGCTGCAAAGCTTCTGATTGAGTCACTTGAAGGCATAGAAAATCCAATGAATCATTATATTGTCGATACGACATTAATAGAAAGAGGGTCCACCCGTTAGGGTGGACCTTTTTTATTTCATGAGCTTTCCGATCGTTCCGACGATTTCATCGACGACGCTGTAATCACCGGATTCGATGCGGTCGATCAGACAACTTTTCATGTGTTGCTCGAGTACAATTTTACCGAGACTGCTGAGTGCGGATTGTGCGGCGGCAATTTGGTTGAGAATGTCATCACAATAGACATCCGTATCAATCATGCGCTTAATGCCCCGTATCTGTCCTTCTATACGATTGCAGCGATTTCCGAGCATCTTTTTTTCTTTTTCGGTACGGACGGTTGTCCGAGCACAGGTGCAGGTTGGCGCGGATTTTTGTTCGAAAGGGACAGGTGTGATTTTTTGTTCTGACATTTCATCCTCCTAAAGTTTAAGCGCTTTCAAACGCAGGGCATTGGTTAACACGGAAACAGAGCTCATGGACATTGCACCGGCGGCAATCATCGGGCTGAGTAGCGGACCGCCGAAGAGGTAAAGTGCACCTGCGGCGATCGGAATGCCGATGACATTGTAAAAGAAAGCCCAAAAGAGATTTTGTTTAATGTTTCGAATCGTTTTTCGGCTGAGGGTGATGGCTTTGACAACGTCTTGAAGATCGCTTTTCATAAGGACGATATCCGCGGATTCCATGGCGACATCCGTTCCGGAACCGATTGCGATTCCGATATCTGCCTGAGCCAGAGCAGGGGCGTCATTGATGCCGTCACCGACCATAGCGACGTGTTTCCCCTGAGCCATGAGTGCTTTGATCTCCGAAGCCTTCTGACCTGGTAATACCTCGGCGAGAATGCTGTCGATTCCGGCTTCCGATGCGATGGCTTCGGCGGTTTTTTTGTGATCGCCTGTCAGCATAACGGTTTGAATGCCAAGTGCGTGAAGTTTTTGAACGGCGCGTTTACTGCTTTCTTTCAGTTGATCGGCCGCGGCGATAATGCCGGCCAAATGACCGTCTACCGCAATCCACATTGGTGTTTTCCCGGATTCGGCAAGTCCTGCAAATTGCGATTCGGCTTCTCCGAGCAGGATGCCGTTTTCCGTCATCAATTTGGTATTCCCAAGGAGAATGGATTTTTCACCGGCGACGACGCGGATGCCTTTGCCTGGAATCGCATCAAATGATTCTACAGTGAGCACTTGAATGTTTTGATCGGCTGCGTATTTGACAATGGCTTCTCCCAGAGGATGCTCGCTGCCGCGCTCGGCGGAGGCTGCATATTGCAGTACATCTGCTTTGATATACGGTTGAAAGGCGATGACATCAGTTACTTTAGGGTCGCCGGTCGTCAAAGTGCCCGTCTTATCAAAGACGACGGTGTCGATTTTGTGAGCGGTTTCAAGTGCGGCACCGCTTTTTACGAGGATGCCGAGTTCCGCGCCTTTACCCGTTCCGACCATAATCGCCGTCGGGGTTGCCAATCCCAGCGCACATGGACAAGCGATGACGAGTACGGAGATAAATATTTTGAGGACAAATACGGTATCGTGCCCTGCGACGGCCCAGAGAATCGCCGCAAGAAGGGCGACGGCCATGACTGCCGGAACAAAGTAGCCGGAGATGACATCGGCCATGCGCGCAATAGGCGCCTTACTGCCTTGTGCATCTTCAACGAGTTTGATGATTTGTGCGAGGGCGGTTTCATCGCCGACTTTTTCAGCTTTGTATTTCATACTTCCCGTTTTGTTGATGCTGGCACCGACCACGGGATCTCCCGGTTTTTTCTCGATAGGAATACTTTCGCCTGTCAGCATGGATTCATCAACGGAGGAATGACCTTCGACGACGACACCGTCTACAGCGATTTTTCCGCCGGGTTTAACGACGATAATATCGCCGGGTTCTATTTCTTCAACGGGAATTTCGATTAAATCCGCACCCTGTTCGACAAGTGCAGTTCGAGGGGTCAGACCGATTAATTTTTTAATGGCCTCTGAAGTTTTTCCTTTTGAAATCGCTTCAAGTGTTTTTCCGAGCAAAATAAGGGTAATGATGACACCAGCGGACTCAAAATACATATGCTCAACAGCCATGTGATCACCGGCTAAAATTTGAGCAAACGAGAAGAAGCTGTATATGAGGGCGGCTGATGTTCCGACTGCAATCAGTGAGTCCATGTTGGGACTGAGATGTGCAATTTGACGGAAACCAACGTTGTAAAAACGGCGGCCGGCCCAAAGAATCGGTAAAACGAGGATGATCTGGATGAGTGCGTAAGTCAGCGGGCTCGACATCGGTGCCATAAATTCAGGAAACGGGATGCCGATCATCGGTGCCATGGCGACAATAAAGAGGGGAACGGCAAATAGCGCAGAGAGTCTGAGGCGATGTTCCATATCGCGAATTTCTTCCTCTTTGCGCAGGCGATCTGCATCCGTATCGCGTTTGATTTCGATTTCTCTCGGGGTATAACCCAGTTTTGTAATGACCTGTTTGATTTCGGAAAGTCGCGTAGAATCGGGGTCGTATTCGATTTGAGCGGTTTCCGTTGCAAGATTGACGCTGACAAAATCAATGCCGGGCAGTTTCCCGACGCGGCGCTCGATCGCTTGACTGCAAGCCGCGCAAGTCATGCCTTCAATCGGAATGTTGACTTTTTTGGTGTTCTTCTCGAGAGCGCCTTTATAGCCGGCTTTTTCAATTGCGGCAAGAACGGCATCCGGAGTGGTTTTATTTTCATCATAAGTAATTGTAAGTTTTTCTGTAGTGAGGTTGACGTTTGAAGCAGAGACACCGTCCAATTTTGAGGTTGATCGTTCAACCGCTCTTGAACAGGAGGCGCAAGTCATTCCATCGACTTGATAAGTTTCGGTTTTCATAGAAACACTCCTTTCAAAATACCCATAGGGGGTATATATTACACTTAAATCATATACCTACAGGGGGTATTTGTCAATGCCATGTCACTGACAAGTGAAGAATAGGCATAAAACACCATTAATCTTTTTATTATTTTTGGTATAATTAAAATACAGACTGACTAAATTTTATGATGACAGAGGTGGGAAACATATGAATCGTTTGGCTCAAAAAATTAAAGAAGAACGCATCAAATCCGGTTTAACCGAGAAAGTTCTTTCGGAGCGATCCGGGGTGGCTCTGAGCCATTTATTGGCGATAGAATCAGGGAAGAAAATTCCGAATGAAGCAACTGCAGAAAAGCTTTTAAAAGCAATGGGCGGAACACTTGAATTTATCCCGGCTGAAAAAGAAGTGCCTAAAGAGGAAAAAAAGAAAGCACCGCAACCGGTTACCCCCGTAAAACCTACGGAACAATGGACCGATGTGCTGGCAGGCGTGATTCGAAAATATGTCATTTCAGGTGAGCAATCCGGAAAAGCGGTGGGCGAAATAGAACACGTGATTTCATCTAAGAAAGTAGACGGACATGCTTTTGATAAAATTTTTTACATTCAGTTGGAAAGCGGCGACTTTGAAAATCACCGCTTAAAGCGCGGCGATGTCCTTTCTGTTTTAAAGACAGATCAACCGGATGGCAATGGATTATTTTATATACGGTTGAGTGGGAAGTCCTTTGTTGCGGAAATTAAAAAAACAGGTGGTAGCAAGGTGTTTGTGAGTTCGCCGTTGTTTGTCCAAGAGGTTTCCGAAGACAAAATTGCTTTTTTAGGACGGTGCATCAAAGCGACTTTTTGGCTGTAACAGCCGCCTCATGAAATTTCTTTAATTTCTTTGAATAAGTTTTAAAATTCATATATACTTGTTTTACAGTAAAATTCCGGAGCAGAATAATGAGAAAATTTAAGGATATGACACTCAAACACAGATTGAGTTTATATACGGCAGTGTTGCTTCTTTTTTCTGCACTGACAGTTGGCGTGCCCAGCTATTTGGTCGCCAAGATCGCTTTGCAGAACAAGGGCGAAATTCAATTAAAAAACGCGGCTTACAGTGCACTTGATATTATAAGTGTTTTGAACGATGCCGTTGAAAATGGAGATGTGAGTCTGAACGAAGCACAAGACCGTGCGGGAAAAATGCTCATAGGGGAAAAACAGTCCGATGGCACCCGCACGATTGATACAGACATGGATTTGGGGGTACACGGGTATTACTCCGTTTTTTCTCTTGATGGGCATTTGTTGTTTCATCCGACCTTGGAAGGGGAGGACGTTTTTTCGGCTCCCGATCAAAGCGGCAAGAGCATGCCTTTCTATTTTGTTCAGGATCTGATTGAAAAAGCACAGTCCGGTGGGGGGTACACATACTATGATTGGCTTTATCCTTATTCGGATGCAGTCGGAGAAAAGGTCGTGTATTCGGTCTATGACCCAAACTGGAAATGGGTTATTTCCGTAGGGTCTTATACATCTGATTTTGATCGAGATGCTTTTGTTATTATGGAAATCGCGGGGGTATCCATATTGGTTTCTTTGCTCTTGGGACTTCTTTTTTCCGCGCGCTATATGGAATCGATTGTGTCACCGCTCACGGGGTTGGAACGGGCGATGAAATTGATTGAGTCCGGCGATTATGAACAAGTGCCGGAGATTGAAAGAAAAGATGAAATCGGTAATCTCGTGCGCGGGTACAACAACATGGTGCATACACTTAAGAAAGCCAATGAAGATGTCGCCGCGAGAGATAGGCGTATCAGCTATTATGCTTATAACGACATGCTTTCCGGATTGCCGAATCGCAACTTTTTACGTGAATACATTACGGACCGTGTGGCACAGGAATCCGGCGTTTCGGATTATCACTTGGTTTTAATGGATATCAAAGATTTTAAATCGGTCAATGCCCTTTACGGCAACACTTATGGGGATGGCATCATTGAACAAATCGGAGAGATTATGCGCCTGATGAAACGCGAAGATAAGATATTTGCGCGTGTTTCGGGAAATGAATTTGCCATTTGGATGAAGTCATCGTCTCAGGAAGCTGTCTTTGAAGAGATTCATAATTTGAAAGTCCAACTCAATGAAAAGCTAAGCTATCACGGCTTTTCTCAAACGGTCGACTTTTTCACCAGTTGCTGTGAGTTTTCGGAAAACTCGAGGACCTTTGACATGCTGTATCAAAAGGCGAGTATTGCCCTCCAAGTTGCTAAGGAAAGTCATTATTTGCATACCATCGCTTATGAAGATGATATGTATTATGCGATTGAACGCGAAACGCGCATGAGGGGGCTGGTAGAAACAGCAATCCGAAAAGATGAATTTCTTCTATATTATCAGAATAAGGTCAATGCACATACAGAAGAAGTGGTGGGCGTCGAAGCACTTGCACGTTGGTTCCCGGCAGAAATCGATGCCATTGGACCGAGCGAATTTATTCCGCTCATCGTTCGGGCCGGTCTGATGTCAAGATTCAGCAGTTATGTCATTCAAAAGGCACTGGATGATTATCCGTTGATCGTCAAGAAATTCGGACCACATGTCACGTTATCCATTAACATTTCTCCGAGTATTTTTAATTCGGACAATTTTGTTGAATTTGTAACGGCAAACATCGCTCAACGCGGCATTGATCCTTCGAAAATTTATCTTGAAATTACGGAAGACTTTTTGGTCAGCGACTTTGACCGCATTGCGACAAAAATCAAAATGCTACGTGCCGAAGGTGTTCGCATTGCTTTGGATGACTTTGGAACGGGGTATTCTTCTCTTAACTATTTGACGAGTGTTCAATTTGATGAAATCAAGGTTGATAAGCGCTTTATCGACGGTATTTTAGGCGATTTCAGAGCGCGTGCGTTGCTCAAATCCATTGTGGATATCGGCAGGGCCTTTGATTATATGATCGTAGCGGAAGGCGTTGAGACAGAGGAACAGGTTGAAGTGGTGCGTCGTATCGGGTGTAGCTTAATTCAAGGATACGCGTATTCTAAGCCGGAACCGATTGAATCGGCTTTTCAATTGTAAGGATTAAAACGCAAAAAAAAGAAGGTCTTAAGACCTTCTTTTTATTTTTTTTTATCGGCAATGCGCATCTTAAAAGCCAAGATCAGCAGAGTGGCCAAGAGAATGACCTCAATATAACCCAATGGACCCGGTGATGCAAGGGCGCCATCGACAATATTTAAAATGACGAGTACGACGACAATAGCCGGAATGATATATTTCATAGATGCTTAACCCTCCTTGTCTTATAATCGTAATACAAAGCGGTGAAATAGTAAAGTACGAACATTTGCTTTCGCCGTTGGCACTGTTCATGTGTGCCTTGACAGCCGTGACAGATGACGACATTTGCAAGAACGTTAACCTTCCTTGCCGGTATAAACGAATTGATTTTATAAGAAATTCATATCATATAGAAACTTGAAATGCTTGCGTCGATGCCTACATTAGAAGATTGATTTCTATATAGAACTTAGTGGCAAAAAAGTGGCTAAAATGTTTCAAAAAATAACAGAAACCTTGTATTTACAAGGCTTCTGTTTGTATGGTGCCGAAGGCGGGGGTCGAACCCGCACGAGTGTTACCTCTCCGGATTTTGAGTCCGGCGCGTCTGCCAGTTCCACCACTTCGGCTCACAGCTATTATAGGTTACCACAAGTTGTTGCGATTGACAAGAGAAATTTTTAGTTTTGTTGATATGACTTTTTATTGGCAATTTTTTAAATTTTCTAAATAAAGATTGATTCAAAATGAGACTTATGCTATTATGGTTTACATAATATATTTATGCAAAAGGAGATATAATGGATCCAATCACACACGGTTTAGTCGGCGTCGCGCTGTCTGCATTTTCCGGTGATCCCGTTTCTGTTACGAACCCGCTCACCATCGGAGCTATGCTGGGAGCCATGTCGCCTGATCTCGATTTTGTTATATGCATTTTCAAGGATGATGTTGCCTATCTGGAGCATCACAGAGGGGCGACACACACCATTCCTTTTCTCATCGGTTTCAGTGCGGTCATTACACTCGGACTGTCGTTTATGCCTTTCGATCAATTCAATATATGGACGGTTTTCCTCTGGACGTTGATCGGCGCTTTGTCACATACGGGTCTGGATATTCTCAACTCCTATGGGGCAAAACTCTTCCGAAAGAAATACAAGGCCAACATTTTAACGCTGTATGACCCGATTATTACCGGGGTCGGCCTTTTCCTCATCTTTCATCAAAATAACAATCTGATGGATTTGTCAGGGTCTGCAATCGCTATTTTAGGATACCTCTTATTGAGGGCGATGCTTCGGCGACACGCCGAATCTCAAATCGATAAAGCGTTGAGCCCACACTATATTATTGAACAGATTTCCGTAATGCCATCGCTTAAAGCCTTTTACAAATGGGATTTTGTCGTGCACACGACGACACATGATCTCGTCGGTCAGTACAATCCTTTTGCGAGAGAGATGCCACTCAAAATTCTTCACGCATTTGAGTGCACCGATGAAAAATACGTTGATTTTGTCAGAAATACGCCTCTGGGCATCATTTTCTCTGATTTTTCTCCGAATTTACACGTAAAGATACTCGAATCCGACCAAGAGGGCGAAATTGTCTTACGGGTCATTGATTTGAGATACTTTTTCAAAAATGAATTCCTGCATCAGGCAACGCTTGTCATCGATCCGGAATTCAATCTTCTGGCTTCTTATTTCCACCCTTACAGTTTAGATAAAGTTATTCCAGTTTAGGTATGGAAAGTCTCAATCCACGGCTATGTGCGAATGCCGAGGTGGTTGAGGCTTATTTTTTTGGATATAAGTCAACAAGAACGGAACCATTTTGTTCGGAGTGACGTCTAACGAGTATAAACCTTTCATGAAAGGGGTGGAATAATGGAATCGATGCTCCTGAAAAAAGCATCGAGGGTGATATTGCAAGCTTTGAAGAATTGATTTCGAAGTATAATCGCTATGTTTACAATATTGCCTATCGTATGATGGGGGACGAAGAAGATGCAAAAGATATGTCTCAGGAAGCGCTGTTAAAGGCTTTTCGATCCATTCGTCAATTTAAGATGGAATCGAATTTTTCAACTTGGCTGTACCGGATAGCCATTAATACGTGCAAAGACGAGTTGAGAAAACGAAAAGAACAAGCGGTGTCGCTTGATACGCCTATAGGCGACAAAATGACACTTGGGGAAACGCTTAGTGATGGGGATTCAGCGAACCCTATTTTGATTTACGAGAAAGCAGAGTTAAAGGTCATGATTGAAAAGGCATTGGATCAATTGCCTGAAGACGGCAAAAACGTCGTTGTTTTAAAAGATTTATTAGGTTATTCCTATGAGGAAATCGGAGAAATGCTTGAAATTCCAATAGGAACGGTGCGGTCTCGGTTGAATCGAAACCGGTCCGCACTCAGAAAAATATTGCAGACAGAAGGGAGGGCTTTGTATGAACTGTGAAAATGCCATTGAACTGATGAATGCAGCGATAGACGGTACAATTAATGCAAATGAGCAGGCAAAGCTCGAACGACATCTGGAAACGTGTGAATCTTGTACCATTGAGTTTGAAGATCTTAAATATTTAGTCCAAGTGATGGGAGATACGGATTTGAAAGCATTGCCTCTGGGCTTTGAAGAAGAACTACACGAGAAGCTCGTAACGGCAGCTTCAGAGATACAGCAGGAGACGGGTGGCTT
>JASUTA010000087.1 GCA_030445805.1 Clostridiales bacterium | reverse complement strand
TCCTGAAACAAAGAAAAAGCTCGGTGCGCTCTATGCGCCCGAGCAGACAACCTTCAATGTATGGGCACCGACGCAGGAACACTTGTCCATTGCCGTCTATACGCATCCGAGTGCACTTTCACGTACGGTTTATCCGATGACAAAGGATGCTTCGGACGGCGTTTTTACCGTAACCGTCTCGGGTGATCTGCATAAAAAATATTACACACTCCTCATCAATGACCAAGTTGAAATCGTCGATCCCTATGCGGAGTCCGCTTGCTCAAACAGTCGCCGCGGCGCCGTTATCGACCATCATCGCGCCGAGCCAAAACTCTGGGAGACACACAAGCGACCGGCTCCCGCGCCTTTTTGTGATGCCGTTCTCTACGAACTTCACCTCAAAGACTTCACAGGAGACAAGAGTTCAGGTGCCGCTTATAGGGGAAAATACCTCGGACTCACCGAAAGCAATACCCGGTATAAAGCCTATGCAACCGGACTGGATCACCTTGCCGATCTCGGCATCACACACGCTCACTTTATGCCGGTTTTCGATTACCTGACCGTCGATGAAACCGACGACGGGGATGCGTCTTACAACTGGGGTTATGATCCGGCACTATACAACGTTCCGGAAGGCAGCTATTCGGTAGACCCGGACAATCCCGCATCGAGGGTTGAAGAGCTCAAATCTGCGATTCAGGCACTTCAAACCCGGGGAATTAAGGTCGTCCTCGACGTCGTTTATAACCATACGTATCGCAGCCAATTTTCTAATTTTAACACCCTCGTCCCCGGATACTACTATCGCCTGACTGATGACGGCACCTTTTCAAACGGGTCGGGATGCGGCAATGAGTTTGCAAGTGAACATCCCATGGCAAGGCAATTCATCATTGATTCTCTATGCCACTGGGCAGAAGTCTATAAAGTAGACGGTTTTCGATTCGACCTCATGGCTTTGATCGACAGCGAGACGATCTTCAAGGCACAAGATGCCCTGAATCGAATCAATCCGGACATCAAAATCTACGGAGAACCGTGGACCGGCGGATTGTCTACCCTGCCTGACCAACAGCGCATTCACAAAGGCATCCAGTGCGGAAAATCCTTTGCACTGTTCAATGACGATTTCAGAAATGCGCTAAAAGGTGACAACGACGGATGGGGCTCGGGATTCATACAGGGCAATCTCGACACACTCAATGCCGTGATGACCGGTATTGCCGGGTCGATTCCCTATGACGACTATCATATCGGATTCGCAGAAACCCCCTGTGAGACCATCAATTATTTCAACGCACACGATAATTTGATCCTCCAAGACAAACTCTTCAAGAGTGTCCCGAATGCCGACATCGAAACGCTCACTCGTCTGAATAAACTGGCTTTCGGTATTTTACTCACTTCTCAAGGCGTCCCCTTTTTCCACGCGGGCAATGAATTTATGCGCGATAAGAAAGGGCACGAAAACAGTTACAACGCCCCCATGGACGTCAACGGCATCCGATGGGAAAACAAAGCCAAACATTATGGGTTTTATATGTACGTTAAGGAACTGATTGCGCTAAGAAAAGCCTATCCATGCCTCAGAATGCAATCTGCCGATGAAATTAAATCCCGGTTGCGTTTTTATATGGGCGCGGATGCACAGAGTAAAGCCATCGTCTACAGCATTAAGCAGGCTCCTGAATCTGATTTTAATTGCCTGCTCGTCGTTCACAACCCTCAAAAAGAACCGATGACGCTGTCGATTCAATCTCTGATCGATCATATGTGTGAAAATATGAAAGGACACCCGGCAAGCGATGTGCGCATCACCTGTATTTTTGATGAAGACGGCGCACACACCGACGAAGTGCCTCTGGATACAAAAATGCACCACTTCCTGCGCGTGGGACCGATCAGCACGACCCTATACAAATTCAAATTGGTTTAAACGTAAAAAAGCGCTTCCCTTGAAGACCCTCCGGTCTCTGTAGGAAACGCTTTCTTTTTCTATTGATCTTTACTTATCGGCGCCTATTAGCAGCTCCCGCCTCGATGCATTACCGGCTCAACAAAAAATCCGCCGCCGGCCCACTCAATTTCCATGGCACCCATGCGTTCGTAGAGCTCTTTTTCCATGACAATCGTCAAGTCGCCCCGTTCAACAAATAAATCCTGATCATTCCGATGGTCTAGACCTAGACCGAATCTTGGGCCGCCTCAGCCAAAGCTTGAAATATATACGCGCACGTCCCAAGGACCGTCTTCGCGTTTTCCAAGCAATTCGCGGATGCGCTCAACCGTTTCATCGCTTATAATAATTTCCATATTCTTTCCTCACTTTTAAATAGATAAAGCGACACAGAGAGCTCTGCGCCGCTAAATTAAAGACTGCTATTCGATTAGCCGCAACTTGAGCAAGAGCCACATGAAGACGGTTGCGGATTTACAGGCTGAACAGAGTAGCCGTTTCCGACCCACTCAATTTTGATTTCACCCACTGTATCATATACGGATTTTTCCAGCACAAAGTTAACGCCGTTCACCGTTTCTACCAAATCCTGCTCGTTAGCATCGTCGAGTCCCAGACCAAAGCTCGGTCCGCTGCAGCCCATACCCGCGATAAAAATACGGATGTTTTGAGGCTTATCGGCTTGTGCCGCCAATACCTCACCAATTTTTTCGCAAGTTTCTTGATTTGTTGCAATATACATCATCATCACCTCCTATTTACCAAGATTATAATACAATTCCGACTAAAATAGTAGAGTTAATTTATATTTTTTAAGGATTATTTACACTTTTTTCATGAAAAGCGTGCCAAAACGTTGAAAACACAGGAATGTTCAACATTTCAAACACGCTTTTTTATCACTTAAACCTGCAAAAGAGCCGTGAGAAGCGAAGAAGCATCCTCGCTTTTTCTGATCCATTCAAGCCATTGATCCGATCGAATGACCGTGAAAACTTTCTTTGTGGTTGCCACATCTGACTTCGTCAGTACCGGCACAACAAAGACATCCACTTCATGTCCCTGATCGTCCCAGACCACCGGTTCCGCCAGTGTCAAAATGAGAATGCCGCGTTTGATGACGTGTTCCGGCAATCCATGCGGCATCGCGCTTCCGCCGCGTGCAACCGTCTGGCCCAGCGTTTCCCGATTGACGAGGGATTGCAAATATTCCCGCTTGACATAGCTGAGATTAAAGAGATGATGAAAAATAAATTCAAGTACTTTTTGCTTGTCGGAAAGGCGCTGTTTCAGATAAATGAGCTCTTCATTGAAAGGACTGCCTTGAGCATAGGCAGTAGGCGCACTGACCAGGGTCTCGAAATATTTGCTCTCGAGAAGCGTTTCGTCATACATCAAAAACGGAATGCCTTCAATGTTTGGATTAATGGTTCCGACAATCGCTTTCAGGTGATACGTTTCACCCAAGTTTTGAATGTCTTTCCTGAGATCGGTAGACAAAATACCGATAGAAAGCACTGTTAGATTCGGGAAACGCCGTTTAAGCGTATCTTCGATATGCCGTGCCATTCCCGTTCCGGTCAAGCAAGCTGCGACGACGGCCGGCGGTTTTTCCGAATCCGTAGCCCGCGCCTGAATGAGCGCATAGCGATTGTTGAGAATTGTGTAATAGATATCATCCAGCGTCCCCTCATTCATGTACACTTTGCGCACGGCTTCTATGAGCGTCACAATGTCTACACGATCGAGCGTCCGCGTCTTAATGCCCGTTTTTTGTTCGACAATTTCGCCGATATTGATTAAAGACCCCATATCCGACAGATAGAGAATGCCTTTCCCGCTGTCGATGACTTTTGAAATTTCAATGGTCTTTTCAAAAATCTGAAACGGATTTTCTTCAAAAGGCATATCAATCGCCACCGGGAAGTCCACGTTTAAGAGCTTCTTGATGACATTGAGCATTTCAGAGGCCACATGCCCGTGAGACAGGATCATCAGCCCGATCCGATTGGCGTTGCTTTCCGTCGTGCGAAAAGCTTTCAAATACATGGTGACAAACCCCAACTCATCCTTAGGCACTTCTGCACCGTAAAAAGCTTCAACGGTTTGAACGAGCTTCTCAGCATTTTGAAAATCGTCCGGATACATTTCTTCAATGGTCTCCAAATTCGGATTGATGATTTCCTGTCCGTATTTCACGCGTTGAATCATTTCCTGAAGGTGAATGCACAAGTAATTGATGAGGTTGGAACCACTTTCATCCATGCGCTCGTACGCTTTCCTGACGAAAGCGCTTACGATTTGATAAAGCTGAGGTTCAAGCAGATTTTGCATTTCGCTCTCGGATGCGGATTTCAGCTCCGGAGAATGTGCCGCCAGATTACTAAACATGTTTTGAACGTAAGTCCAGAGCACGGACCGCGCCTGTTCCTGATTGAGATTCAGCTTTTGCACTTCTGCATTTTTACGCTCAATCAGCGCGTAGATGCTCTTGGTCATATAGAAACTGACGTTGTCCTTTGCGCCGTTTTCATCGGAGCGCGGAACAAAGACACGATTTCTGTTTTTATTTTTCACACGGTCGATGTATCGGTCATCGATGGAAAACGCCCCTGCATAGAAATTGCTGTAGAGAATTTCGTTGAGACCGATGTGAAGGTCTTTGGCACCCCGGGCAATGTTCTCAACATACGCATTGGCACAGGTCACTTTGATTTCGCTTTTCATTTGCCCGATGTTTCCGCTGTATTTTTTAAGCGCAAACGTTTCGAGCACTTTTGAGTCGACGACAAGGTTCATATTGACTTGATCGCATTCGTACTGGAAGAAATGATGCACCAAATCAATCTTTTCTTCAACACTCCGCTCTTCGAGAGACGGCACGTGAATCACCATCGGAATCCGTCTTCTGAAGCTGAGCAAGAGGTGGGAATGAATGTCTTCTGTTGTGGCGCACAAAAACAAGACGTTTGCCGTACGCGACATCGCGCCTTCCCCTAAACGCCTGTAATGCCCGCTGTCAAGCAAAGAGAAAAGAATCTCCTGCCCTTCAACCGGCAGTCTGTGAATTTCATCTAAGAATAATATACCCCCGTCCGCTTTTTCAACGAGGCCGATGCTGTCCTGATCCGCACCCGTAAAAGCGCCCTTTCGGTAGCCGTACAGGATAGACAGTAAAAGCTGCGGATTGTCCGCATAATCGGCACAGTTCAAGGTGACGTAAGGGGCATCTTTTTTCAAAACGCGCTGTTCCAGCGCATATTGATACATTCTTTTTGCGAACGAGGTCTTTCCTGTTCCGCTTTCTCCGACAATCAACGTAGACAGCCCGAAAGGCGGATATAAAAGCGCGGCTTTCGCTTGCTTAACCGCTCTGAAAAGACTTTTTTCCGACCCGATGATTCCGCTGAACGCATCACTCAAATGTCTTGAATGCCTTGAAATTTCAAACTTTTCACAGTAGTTTTCAAGGTTCTCTAAAATGTCTTTTATAAAATCCAATGGAAGGCTCGGGTACATCTCATTGAAGTACCCGAGCACATTGTCATCTTCGGCGGATTCGTTTTCATCGAGATATTGAGCGACCGATTCGGTGAAATATTTTTTCCGCCGCTCTCTGGAATTCAAAATGCCCAGTCGATGCCTGAGCACCGTAACGGTTTCCCGGTGCATCTTGAGCTTTTGAGCGATTTCATCATCCGTCAGAGGACGGTCGATCGCTTCTGTCTCGATGCATTGAACGATTTGTTCACTGCCTGATTGACTCAATTTGCCCTCCAAGTTCTACACAGTCATACGATGATCCGATCGAACCAATTGCATGTTTCGAATCAGTTCCCTTTCGTATTCATTATATAGCAATTCGCAGACACTCACAATATCCGCACGATCGGCGCTTTCCATGCGCGTTCTGAGCGCATGGTCGGCCGAAAGATTTAAATCCGTAAACAAATTGATTTTATTGATGCCGAGTTCGACGCACTTTTTAAGATTGTCATCTCCCGTTCCCGATGATCCGTGAAGAACCAACGGTGCATTGACGAGCGCTTTAATCGCTTTCAGTCGATCGAAATCGATTTTCGGAACACCTTTGTACACCCCATGGGACGTGCCGACTGCCACTGCGAGACAATCGACGCCTGTATCCTTGATGAAGCTGGCCGCTTCTTCCGGATGCGTCAGTCCCGCGTCGCGCGTCGCTTCGTATTCCACGCCTTGTCCCACGTGGCCGAGTTCCGCTTCCACCGTCACGCCGAGTGCGTGTGCCGCTTTTACGATTTCGGCGACTTCTTTGACATTATCGGCATAAGCAAGTTGCGATCGATCAACCATGACTGAGGTGAAGCCGCTTTTCAGTGCCGTCATGGCATCTTCGAATTTTGTACTGTGATCCAGGTGCAATGCAATCGGCACCTGTGTTTTTTGAATGTAATAGCGTGCGATAACCGCAAAATTTTCAATGTCCGCCATCACCGGATACAGCGCCATGATGACCGGACTTTTCATTTTTTCGGCCGCGCGAATAACGGCTTTTACACTGTCTTCATTCCAAGCGTTCGGTGCGACGACGGCATATCCGTCTTTATTCGCGGCATCGAGCAGCTCTTTCATTGTTACTAACATAAACGCCTCCTTACGATTCCGTTCATTCCCGTTAAATCAGATTATTTGAAGTTCAGGCATGTTTCCAAGCTGTTCTCTTGAAAATATGGCATCATCTTCTCACGGAGAATTTCCGCAGATCCTTCCGAAACGTCATAGCGTTGACCTGCGATATGCGGTGTAAGAATTACGTTGTCAAGTTTGAGCAATCTGTTATCCGGCGAGATGGGTTCCTGCCAGTAAACATCGAGTGCCGCTCCGGCAATTTTCTTCTCTTCCAAGAGGTCCGTCAATGCAATTTCATCGACGATTTCGCCTCTGGCAACATTGATGAAGAACGCTGACGGTTTCATTTTTCCGAGCAGTTCGCGATTGACAAGGTTGTTGTTTTCCGGTGTCGGCGGAATGTGAATGGTCACGAAATCGCTGGTCGCGAAAATCGTTTCCAAATCGACTTTTTCACCGTACTTTGCGAGCATTTCCGCGCTTTGAAACGGGTCGTAAACCAAAGTTTCAAATCCGATTGCGCGCGCTTTTTCCGCTACGCGTTTTCCGATTTTCCCGAGGCCGACAACGCCGAATCGTTTGCCGCGAATAACCGGGCCTCTAAAGGTATAGAATTCATCCCAGTACGGCGGTTCGCTGTGTACGTCTTGATACCATTTGCCACTCTTGACATAAGCGTCTGCGCGAACGATGCTTCGTGCAAGCGTCAGCGCAAAGGTCAGTGTGATATCGGAAACCGGCTCGACTGATCGGCCCGGCGCATTGAAAAGTTTGATGCCTTTTTCTGTCGCGTAGGGGATGTTGATGTTGACCGCATCCGATCGGCAGCATCCGATCACTTTTAACCGCGGTGCCGCATCCAAAACGCGTTTGGAAATTGCCGCGGTATGCGTAATGAGAACGTCAACGTCTGCAATGCGTTCAATGATCTCCTCGGGGGTTCCCGAAAATTCTGTAATGTCTTCCGCCGCTTCGTTTTTCTCACGGCTCATGGGTTTGTCCATCGCCAAAGTGTAAGTTTCGAGATGATATGTATACCCATCAAGAACTTTTTTCATTTCCGCTTCAAGATGCTCGGTCTTTACCCAGTCATCTCCTACAATTAATACGTTGAACGGCTCACTTTTTGAAAACATGTTATTCCTCCTTCGTCGATGCTTTAATGATAATTTCATCTTCAAGCAATTTCAGCACTTCCGAATCGTCCTTACTCTCCGCCATCTTCAGCAGTTTTTCTTCGTCTCTGCAAAAGTTCACAATGCTTCTTAAATAGTTCAGATGATTGTTTTCGCCTTTGAGCGCCAATAAGAAAACCAGTTTGACATCAATCTGGCGATCGTTGTCGCCCATGTCGTAAAAAGATGTTTCGTGGTCAAGAACGGCCAAAAGAATCGTCGGTTCGATCACATTCTCAGCTTCGGAATGCGGTATTGCAATTCCTATCGGCTTTGTTGCAAGACCTGTCGGATAGGTTGCTTCCCGTTTCAGTGTCGCCTGCTTGTATGCTGAATTGACAAACCCGTCGTCTGCCAACTGATCGCATAAATAGGCCAATAACGCTTCTCGATCCATTTTTTCTTCAATCCTGATGATACGATATTGCGTTGTCGTGCAATCTTTTTTGTATTCTGCCATTTTGACTCTCCTGTATTAAACCTTATAACCTGTTAAAATTTGAAGATCATGCCCATGATTTTGTAGACTAGAACCACTGCCGGTGTTCCGGTAGCATCCCAGCTTGATACCATGCCGCCTGCCGCATCATACCCGAGCGATGCCGCAAGAGCTGTCATCGGTCCCGCCATAAGGGTTGAACCCCAGCTGAACAGACAAACCAAGATCGACAAAACGATAATGTTGTGGAAGATGTTTCCTTCCGTAATGGCGTTGACTGCCGCACTTTCCCACAGAATGATAATCAAACTGATGGATGCGATCATTTGGCTGCCCGGCAAGAATAATGAAATGATAAGGGCGATCGGGTACATAATAAGTGTGGTCGGGATGACCGCATTGTGGCCGATAACCGTAGAGCAGTCCAGCGCGATGCGGACGTCGTCTCTTTTGAGTTTTGAAACCAAAATTTTTCGAGCCGCTTTAATAATCGGGAACCAGCCTTCTACGAGAATGGCACACATTCTCGGCATGAGCAGGAACGCTGCCGCCATGTTTACGCCGAGTTGGATGGATTGCATAACGCCGATTTGGCTGAAAAGACCGAGTGCGATACCCAAAATCGTACCCATAACGGTTGTTTCGCCGAAGATACCGAATTTTTCTTCAATAGTGTTCGCTTGAATATTGACGTCTTTGACACCCGGGATACGTCTCAGAACCCACACAATCGGCATTGCCAATACTGCTTGGAATGAGAAGTGTGTTCCGTGCGGCCATGAGCCTCCCGGAGGAAAGTTGTTGATTTTTTCAATGTATGGTGCTGCGATGTCCGCCGTTTTAACGTCAATGATGTGGAAGATGACAACCGCCAGTGTTGCGATCCAGATATTACCTGTTGCAACCCCAACCATGCCACCCAGCAACATTCCGCGCCAAGTGTTAAAAACGTCTACATAAAGTGTTTGCGTCAATCGTGACATAACCATGAGCACATTGATAATTAAGAAGACGAAAACGCCGAAATAACCATAGGGATTCCCGAAAGCGTATCCGACGGAACCCCAACCGATGTCAATGATGCTCTTGTTCAAACCGTAAATGGTAACGATGTTGTTGATCGGATCGACCATCGCCCCTTGAACGAGGTTGACAACGAGGAAGATCCCCTGGAGTCCAATGGAAACTTTCAAAGCGCTGGTGATCGCTTTTTTAAGCGGCACACGTGCAATAAGAGAAATAATCAAGATCAAAAACACAATTGTAACCGCTGAATCAAAACCGAAAAATACAGAAAGTCCCCGAGTAATGATGTCCGTAAAACCCATTTTTCCCTCCTGAAATACTTTTCATTATGATGGTTATATTTTTTCTTTTACAATGCCTACAATTTCACTCAATGCTTTTTCTGCTGCCTCATCGTCCAGCATAATACCCAATGCCCTCACTTGCGGTAATCCATAATCTTTCACAATCTCAACCGTCGTCACTAAAAGATCCGCGCCTTGAATACTTTCTTCCAGGTCGCTTACTTTACTGATTACGACATCAAAGTCTTTGACGGACTCTTTTTTCAATCGGTCCTCAATTTCTTCTTTTAAATAGTTGGATGTGCAAATACCCGCTCCACAACAGCAGATAATTTTAATGCGATCTTTCATATTTTCCAATCTCCTTTCGTTTACTGTCCAGACGTCCTTCTATAAAGCAACTTTGATGCCAACTTTTTTTCAGGCCATACATGCGTTGGTTTTTCAGCGTTGTATAAATATAAAAACATATTGTAATTCCAACGTACCACTTTGTAATTACATTCTCAATTCATCAATTTTTAATACTTACAACATACATTCTAAATTGACTTCATTCCTTTTGCTATGGTAAATTGTTAGTAGAACAGCATTTGAAAAATATTCCACTTGTATTTGTTATAGAGGAGGTCGTATTTTGGGTAGAAGCGGTATTGGCGGCGGAGGTCGCAGCGGCGGTGGCGGCGGTTTCAGAGGAAGCGGCGGTCGCAGTGGTGGGTCATTCGGCTCCGGTCGTTCTTTTGGAGGCGGCTCTTCCGGAAGAAGCGGCGGATCCTTCGGCGGATCTTTCGGCGGTGGATTCGGGGGATCATCCGGAAGAAAAAGTGGTTTTGGCGGTCCTATTTTCACCCCACGACCGGTTTATCGCAGACCGATGGGTGGCGGCGGTCCGATTTATCGCGGCGGCGGTGGCGGATGTTCCGGCCCGGGATGCGCCTCGGTAATCTTTATCATCCTCTTTTTTATCATCATCAGTATGGTGCTCTTCGGCAACGGTACGACGACAACCTATAGCGATTCGGGAAGCATCACAACTTCCACAATTGTAAGGGAAGCCCTTCCGAAAGGTTCCGTCAACGAAACCGATTATTATACCGATGAACTCGGATGGATCGGCAGTCAAACACAACTGCTTTCCGGCATGAAATATTTTTATCAAAAAACCGGTGTTCAACCATATCTCTATATCACCGATACGGTCAACGGTTCACATTATCCAAGCAGCAGTGATTTGGAGGCCTTTGCCTCAACTTTATACGATGAACTCTTTACCGATGAAGCCCATCTTCTCCTCGTGTTTTATGAGTACGATAACGGGTATAGAGACTGGTATATAGCAGGTT
>JASUTA010000086.1 GCA_030445805.1 Clostridiales bacterium | reverse complement strand
ATAAGGTATTTATCCCTTTTATTTTGGCCTTCTCTCTCCTCTTTGTCGGCTGTTCCGCCGACACATCAGTCACCGATGCCTCCGATGCGACCGCGAACCCTACTTCCGTATCCGAGACAGCGTCCGGAACGGATACGGACTCCGAAAATACGGAAACAGACTCGACTGACACCACTGCCGACACACCGTCTCCGCTTGAGTCCATGGTACTGGATTATTTTAAAACAACGCGATCTGCGGATATTAAAATAAACAATATGACTTACGTGGATCGCTTCCCTGCTTATGAAGCCGAAGTGCAGGTGTATGCTTTTGAATATGAATACCCCGGCATTTCTCAACCGATTTCGGATCAGTATCTGTTTTTCATTTCGGATCCCTCCGGGGAGATCGTCTCCCTGAAAGAGGTCGCCGGATTGTATGGGAAGACATTGGAACAAAGGGCCAATGAAGTATTTTGGCGCGTAGGCGATATTGAATTTACCATTCAGCGTGACGGGTATCCCGGGTACTACGGCCTCGGCGGTCCGGGACTCGGGCTTGCAGAAGCCAACATGGGCGACCCTGCGGAGGAAATTTTTTCTGACTGGGAACCAATCTATTCGGAAGGCTCCTATTACGGAAAAATCACCCTTGAAGATCTCGAATACACCTACTATTACAATTTTGATGTCGGGAATCTCGATCCCGCTTTCGGAAAATTCATCATCATGCTTTCAACGACCCGGACGGATGTCAAGACGTATCGCGGTGCCTATGTGGGCATGACCCGCGATGACTTGCAGGCTCTTTATCCGGAGGCCAACAGTGAACAAATCTGGTCATTTGAGGGTGATTACCTCTGGTACGGAAATGAAATGGGTATCGGCTACTTGATCTTTTTCTACTTTGAAGATGATGTGATCGAACATATTGAACTCATCAACATGTTTGATTAATGCTTGATTATCCGAAACGCCAATAGAACAAATCGCATTAGAAAACCCTCGTTAAAACTCTTAACGAGGGTTTCTTATTTTTAGACGATGATACCTTTCTTTTAATTCAGTTCATCTAAAATCTGATAAAGTTTATAGATCAACACCGCCGCTTCCGCTCTGCTGGTGTATCGCTCAGGTGCCAATCCGGTACCGTCTCCGGTGAATATACCCAAGCTGACCAAATCTGTCGCCGCGACAACGCCTTCTTCCGAGAGTTGATCTGCATCGGAGAATTGATCCAGTACGGCGTCGTCAAACGCCGGCAAAGTAACTAGGTTTCTCAAGCACGCATCCATGAGAATCATGAGCGCTTCTCTCGGCATCGGATCGTACGGACGGAAATACCCGTTACTGCCGATGTCGATACCCAATGATTCAGCCACGGCAACCGGTTCATAGAAGTAGTCTGTGCTTTGAACGTCTGTATAATTCGGTTCCGTTCCGCCGCCAAGCTCCAAGGTGTGAACCAGTAAGGTGAGCATTTCGGCTTTATTGATAAAGCTTGCCGGAGAATATTTACCGCTACCGGTGCCGTTTATGATCCCCTTAGCGCCCAAAGACTCTATGGCATCTCGAGCCCAATCATAGGACTCCAAATCTGTAAAGTGCATCGGTTGATATCCCACTGCAAAAGTTGAAAAATGTCGCGTTCTAAAAGTCACCATTTGACCGGATGCGTTGAATTTCCCGCTCGGAATCAAGGTGACATCCCCATCGTCCGAAATATACAGGACAACGAGGAACCCTGACGCTTCGTCTTCTCTCGGCGCATAATTGAACCGAAGGGTCATCGCATACGCTGCACTGTTCCAGTCAATGGCATTCCCGTTAACCCAATAGGACAGTCGATAGATCGGTCTGCCTCCGATGAGCGTTAAGTCCGCTTCAGACAATCCGGTCAGTGCCGATGCCGAAACGCTATCAACCGTCAACTGTACGGAATCTCCCGGGATTTTTTCAAGAATCTCTTTCAAGATTTCTTGACTCAAAGTGACTTCCCCGAATGCCGTTACAAAGGTGAGGGTAAACGGTTCTTTGTAGTTCAAAAGCGCACTTGGCAGGTCAAATGTAAAGCCGTCCAAACCGCCTTCTGTATTGGCAACCAGTATCAGCTTCTTACGACCGAATTCACTCGGTGCAGAATCCAAATAGGCAGTATATTGTTCCTTGCTCAACCGGACAGTCGCGCGTCCGTCGTTTATGACAATCCCCGATTGATCAATGTCATATCGAGGCACTTCACCGTTAATCCCTTGTAATACTTTGAGAATGAATACATCGATTGCATCCAAGTTTGAGTGGTCGTTTCCGCCAGAAGTATTGGATACGGTGACAAATCCATAGTCTTCGTAAACGCCCTGTTCTGTTTCATAAGTTGCCTTAATGATAGCCGTTCCCAGTTGATTGCCTTGAATCATACCCGAGGCATCCACAGAGACGATGTCACTGCCGGTCGTGACCGAATAGCTCACATCGGTATTATTCAGCAGGAAGGTCGACTGATCCATATTAATGCCGTAAGTCGTCACGGATTTTTTTTGCCCAACGGACAAAGTGATGTTATTCGGATTGATTTCAATGCCTTCCAAGAAATCACTTGCCTGCGCCGAACTGATAATCACAGCTTCTTCAAAGGCATAGTCATTGGCGATCTTAAAGCTTGCGATTAAGACATCCTTCCCTTTCATAACAGCTCTGACAGACCCGTCTTCGCTTAACTCAAACACACCTTCATTTTTCATCAATCGCCATTCGATTTGTTCGGAAGCAATCTTAAATTCGTTTCCGGTTTCATCTACGGCAACCGCTTCATAGTGTGTGGTTGTCCCAATCGGCAGCAAAGTTTCCGCCGGTATAATGGCTATCCCAACCACATTGTCAATGCCGCTGTTGACGAGATACCCTTCATAAGCGGTTGCGTTCCCCGCTTCATCAATTGCTTCAACTTTATAGGTTTTGGTCATGTTCTCGCCGATAGAAACAGTGTGTGTAAAGAGCCCTTCCGCATCATAGCTTACCGGTTCGCCGTCGATGGTCAAAGTGGAATTCAAATCCACATAACCCGAAATAACGGCTTCCCCTGATGTGTAACAGGTTTGTTCCGGCGTGTCGATTCTGAGTACCGGCGCTTTTGTGTCCACGATCAAATCAAAGGATACATTTGATCGATCCAAATTGTCATTGGAAGCCTCAATCGTCAGCGTATGTTCCCCGTCTTCCGCTGTCAATAGGATATCATCCCCGTAACCGCTTCCGCTGAATACTTCCGAACCGTCCATATAGACCTCATAGGTCGTGTTTTGATCTGTGCTGAAATTTAATGTCACTTTATTGTCATTGATTAAAAATTGGTTGACTTCGTTTCTCATTCCCAAATCTTGCGTTTCGCCGGATTCTGCAGTGACCTCGTAGTCGATGCTTGCGGGTTCCGGAATCGAAATGTAAATCACCTTAGAAACATCCGAGGAAAGATGCGTATACCCATCCACGGTATTGTATCCGTTTACCGTAATTTTATAAGTTTTTCCCGGGATTAGTCCTCTCTCTTCATTGCTTTCCGTATCGACATAGGTTCCGCCGACGACATTCACCGCCTCGTTGGTTTCCGTTTGATATTCTCCGTCATTCTCCCCGGTCGCCTGATCTGTAGCGGTAATAAAGTACCCATCATAGACCCCGGCGTCATCCCAAGTGACGTTAATCAAACCGTTTCCGTAATTTTCAACCGCCAAGTTGGTGATGGCCGGCGGTCCCAACGGATCACTGTATTGTACAGCTTGGTCATCCTTGAATTCTCCCTGCACCGTTCTGTCGCTGTCATAAAGTACGAGGCTGACATAATAGCTTCCCGACGGCACCAAATCCGGTATTTCAACGATCGCCGTTTTTAGTGTCGCATCGATGTCAGAAGCCACAACAAAGTTTTTCCCTTCTTCATCATTGGAAATCAGTTGAATGGATACTTTTTGTTGATCCAAAAGATTGCCGTCCCATTGAACCGAAAGTTCGTTTTGAGTGACCGATGCGCTTACAGAAGTGATTTCAGGAATGGCATCGACCTTTACCAAAGTGACATTGACATCTTTGTCGGAATCCACGGTCCAATCGCCGTCCATTGGATTTTCAAGCATGATAAATAGTCTGGACGTGTTTTCGTCCACAGCTTGAATCACATAGTTGTCATTTTCAACCAATGCTATCGGTTGACCGTTTGGATCCGTCAACGTGATGTTCGGCTGTTCATCTGTGTATTCAATTTCTATAATACTGTAGTCATTGTCATTGATGGTTATCGTATGGTGTTTGTAGCCCGAATCCATGGCAATGATATTTTCTTCCAGTAAGTAATCGAGTTCATCGGTATCGGCGTAAGCAACGAGGTTGTTGCCATCTTGTAAAATCAGATTCCCGCCATAAGACGGCAAGTAGTCTTCAGCCGCCGATACATAGACAGTAGCTGCTTTCGAGCTTTGCACCACATGGAAGTTGGTCGCCATATACATGGCACTGGTTACATTTCCGGTATCATCGTAATTGGTCAGCACCGGAATCCCATCTCTTGCATAAACGGCATTGACATCCGAGTCTGTTGAGAGGGTAAATTCTCCGCCCCAAACATATTTTACACTGACCGGAATGAAGCCGAATACTTTTGCCTGTCCGCTGATTTCCTCTTCCGTAATCCCCATTTGGACATTACCCAGCTGTTTTCCGCCGATTAACCATATCTTATTCGGGATCTGTATTCCCGCTTGCGCACTTCCGTTAATTTTCAAAGGTCCAAGGTTGCCTTTGTAACCATCTTTAATCGTAATGCTGAATGCGCTGTTTCCGGTTATCCATCCGGCATCTGCAATATCAAATCCTGCCGTTATGCCGATGGTGAGTTCGGCCGGCAATTTGTCCTTGAGGTAATAGTAAGCACTCAAATCCTTGAAAAACTTGAATTTACCGATATTGACGCCGTCTGCTTTTAGCTTGGCGCCTCTCAAGGAATATTCAAATCCCGCTCTGTCAATCTCTAAAACTTTTGCGATAGCGGCACTGGCTGTGGCTTTCAAAGTCCACGGTGGAATGTAGTTGAAGTTTCCCGTAATCGTATCATAGATACCGGACATTCCTCCTCCGAGACCTTGCAAAAAGACAACCGGCGTTGACGGAATAATGGGTATACCCGGTTCCAAACCACCGTAAATATAAAATTCATCAATAAGCGGAATCTTAACCCCATTGAAATCCGCAAGTTTAAACTGTATATTTGAATTGGTTTCAATCAGCACGAAGAAAACATCCGCCCCCAGTGCCACACGCCAATTGTCAAACGTATCGATTTCAAAATTGGCCTGAGCCCCCAAATCCACACCCGGGAAAACCGCTCCTACCAAATCTTTCGGGATTCCTACAGACCCATTGGCTTTCAGTCCCAAAAGTTTAAGTCTTTGATTGCTGTCCAGACCGAATCTAAGGTCATCTACCATAATAGACGCACCAAAATCGTAATTTCCGGTATCGGTTCTTTCGTCATCGGATGAGTCATTTGTCTGTTGCGTGGTTTTATTTGTTGTGTTTGTAGAGGTATTGTCCGAATCGTCCGAATGCAGTTTAGAAAATCCGCCTAACAATCCGTACAAACTGATTCCGCCACCCAGTGAAATGCTATCGGATCTGAGAATCGCCTCATTGATTGTCACCGGCAACCCATCAACCGTTAAAATGTTCAGGGTATTGACTGTCCCTTTGTAGAGCAGTGGACATTGAATCGTCAATTCGTCATAATCTTCATATGGGTAATCCGTGCCCACAGAGGTAATATTCGACCCGTCTACCAAATCCATCAGATAAGGACCGACCATAAACGGGACTTGCTGACCGTGAATGTATAAATCGGCGCTTCCCATGATTCGGATATAATCTCCCTCATGACTTAAATCATTCTCTTTCATTTCAATGGTCATGGCATCATGACGCGAAGAATTTGCATTGTATTCTACCGTCACCAATGAATTGAGTGTGGTCTCTGCATCTCTGATGGTATACACTTTCGTGTATTCGTTGTATTCTATTAGTCCGGCACGAATATCCAAAATGATATCGTCGGCATCGTATTTTTTGAGTTCTGATTCGTTTTGAGCTGTTACGATTTTATACGTATGATTGTCTTCAGATCCCTCCCGAATGACCATCAGTATGCCATAAAATCGCGTTCTGTAAATTTCATCGGCACTGACCACGAGCGCTTCTTCAAAATCGTACACATGCTCTTCCGAGAAAAGGCTGTATCTGAGCCTGACTTGATACTTGCCTTTTTTAGTAAAGTTCAATGCCTTCGGAATGGTAATCGTGACCGTCGAAGCCCCGACGTTGATATTGTCCTTACCCACTTCAAAAACCTCGCCCGTCTCCGTATTGGTTAAAATGACGGAATAGTTTTTGTCATAGGTAATCCCCTGTAAATTTTGACCGCTCAGGGTGAGGATTTTTGTTTCATCGGTATAGAAAAATCCTGCCGGTGAGTAAGAGAATAACTTCACATCAGGTGGTAACCCCGTTGCAGGCGGTATAAGAATTTCCCCGCTTCTGACGATATCCTGATCCAAATTATCGGCACTTAGAGTGACCGTGTATCGCAAATTTATCCAGCGATAGACTGTTGACGTATTGAGCTTCCACTCAAAAGATCTTACTTGACCCGGACTGATATCTATCAGAGTTTTTGTTGCATCATTACCGGAAGCCAGCGATAACCCCTCTTCATCCCAACTGAGTGTGACGAAGACATTTTCAAGGCGCTCACTGCCCTCCAGAGCATTGTCTATAACCCCGTTAATCGTAATACTGGATTCGGCGAGTTGGGTTCTATCACTGTTAAGTGTCAATTTTTCAGGTGCGGAGACCGTCAAATTGACCGGTTGTCCCATTTCGATTGTTGCGTATTCGCCGAGCCCGTAATACGTTTCGTAGACTCTTTCACCGCCGTTTTGAAGTAGATGCGGATTCCAGTAAAGTGCTACACCACTGTCTTTTGTGCCGTAGACGTTGTTTTCACTGGTAAAATTGAGATTGGTGTCATAATTGTATTCCCATTTCGTTCCCGAAAGCCCTGCCCAGTGCCCTATGAGCATGGCGTCCGGACTGGCATTGTAGTAAATATCCGTATTACTGCGGTCTTCTTCGGACCGCCATCCGCTTAAAAGTCCATAAGCGACAATATCCGCGCCATACTTTTGATCATAGGCTTTCCAGTAAATCGGGACTGAATCGCCTTCAAAATAAGTTTCTTTATCGATCATTTTTGAGGACCCCGCGATCGATATCGGTGCACCGTCATTACTCCCCAGCATGGTGTCCAGAAGCATTCTTGAACCGATTTCCAGCGCGGCGCCGGAATCATTGATGACTTCATATCGAATCAGCACGTTTCCGGCATTTGCCTCTTGTTCATCCAGCTGAATAATCTGTTTAATTTGAACGCCTTTGATATTCCAGATCGTTGTCGTTACAAGTCCCACTGTCGTCGGCGCCTGTTCGAGTACACTATCGAGCCCCATCGGGCCATAATCATTTCCGAATACATACGCTTCTCCGTCAATCATAAATGTTGTAAAGGACGTATCCGGATAGTATTCTTCGTATAAAAGAGGTGCATCGCTGTCGTCCCTATAAGTTGCCCCCTCCACGGTTGCGACAGTAAACCGCCCGTTCGTCTGATTGACCGTGTATTCAACAAATCCGTTATCAGCCGAAAGCGTCCCCACCGTCTCCTGAGCAAATACCGCAACGTTGAGCAATAGCGATACAATCATGACAAACAACGTTGCTCGCGCCGTATGTTTCATCCATCCCAAATTTTTCATCTTATTATCCCCATTCTATTCATTAATCTTAAAGATGACCATATCCCAAGAACGTTCCTGATCTTGAAGCAAAACGGTATAATAACCCGAGATGCCCTGTATAAATGTCTCATTCAGGAAATCTTGACGGGACTTGAATTGACCTTTCTTCACGGTATAATTTTTGATTTGTATTTCGTAATTCCCCTTTGTATTAAACGTCTCGACTTCAAGTTCTCCGGGATCAAACGCCAGTGTTTGATCGCTGTAAAGTCTACCGTTAATCCTGAGAGCGACTTCATCAGGCGCCAGT
This sequence comes from Clostridiales bacterium, assembly GCA_030445805.1. GTDB lineage: Bacteria > Bacillota > Clostridia > Peptostreptococcales > Acidaminobacteraceae > JASUTA01. The sequence continues at coordinate 2,763 of JASUTA010000086.1, read as the reverse complement.
ACGCGAATCAATCGGCTCGTGCTGGTTTGATTGCCCGCAGAGTCTTGGTAATTATAGATGAGCGTATAATCGCCGGGAACATTCCAGTTTACAAAGGTGCCCAACAAATAGTTGTCGATGACGCCGTCTCTGTCATCGGATATATGAATACCACTCTCAACGTCGATTGCCGTTCCCACCACAGTAACTAAGTCTTGAGCACCATCAAAGCTCATGGTCGGTGCTGTTTTGTCTATATTGGAAACCGTAACAAAATCATAGTAGATATCCCCGTTGACCGTTTGCAGTTGAAAATACTTATCACCGTTTTCTTCAAAGATCATCGTGTTGCTCCCGCCGTTGTTTAAAACGGTTACCGCGCGATCATACGTTGCGGTTACTTCGACATTTTGATTGGTCAAATAAGAAGGCGCAACCACATAAGTCCCTACAGGCGGTCCTTCCAAAAAGTTCGTCATACTGACAGCAACACTCGTTCTATTACCGGCAACATCCGACACATAAAATGTGAAGTCTCCGTTTTCATAAAAAGCTTTTGATGTCGCTCCACCATTATTGAGCACATAGATGGGCTCATCGGCACTCAGCTGAACATAGATTACCTCACCGTTGCTTGGCGCATAGTAATTATCCGAATACTCAACAACTACATTCGGCATGACTTTATCAATCCATGAAACTTCAACGGCGTATTCATTTGTATTCCCTGCCGAATCTTCCAGTACCAATCGCAAAGCAGCATTGGCATTAAACGTATAATAAAGCACGTCATTTTCAAAAATTTGTCCGGATTCAACGATTTGATTATTTGTGTCAAAATAAGTATATGTAGCGCGTTCACTCACCTTGATAACCGCCGTTACATCTGAATTTGTAGGTTCCGAAATGTTGTATTCGACCGTGGCAGTCGGCGCTTCTGTATCGATATTACCGATAACGGCATTTTTATAGCCCGTTTTGCCCCGGTCATCCGTGTACATAAACTGATATACACCGTTTTCATAGAAGGTATAATAGTCAATGCCGCCGATGGTTTCAACGTCATAAAGCGCTTCCGAAACCTCTGTCACCAACGATAAATCGTTTAGTTCGAACGCATCATCCCTCGGTGTGAAATAGACGACAACCGGCAATTTGGTTTTCGCCACTTCACTGTAATGGACGTCTAACGGTCTGGCTTCGGCACTAATCCAAGGCGCTTCAGCCGTTAGAACACATTCGTTGCCCGCTTCGTCCGTAAGAATAAAATCAAAGGTATCTTCCGAGGAGGTTAAAATGTACTCGACTTGATTCACGACAATTTGATCACTGCCGGAATAATTGTCTTGTATGAGATCCAGTGTTGCCGTAACCGGGTCATAAGTCGGCAAAGTCGTGGAGTACACAATAACCGCCGTCGGCGCCTCCGTATCGTAGAAAAATTCACTGGATACTACGGAAGAAATGATTTCAGAGCCGTCCACAGTCCCCTTAAATTCCATATAAAGCGTATGTGTGCCATTTGCCAAAGGGGAAAACCCACTGATATCAAGCGTCATATTGCTTTCTGAACTACTGATCCACGAATCGGCCCACAAATTACTGTCCGATTGGTCGACGGAAAATCGATAAGAGACACCCGACGCCTGCTGGTTGATGGCATAAACGCCCTCTAAAATCAAGTCATTTGTAAGATCATCCACCGTCGGTGTCACATCAAAATGATTTGAAAGCGTAAATGTTATAGAGTAGAGTTCCGAAACATTTCCGGCATCGTCTATGGCACGGTAGTATAGATCATAGGAAGTCCCTGTTTCCAGCCCCATATCGTCAAGGTGCAACGTCACATTCTCGCCGAACGGTACGACATCATGCCGGTTCGTTTCTGCAAAATCAGGCATTTCACCCGTCAGAACAACATCATATTGAAAAGCACATGTGGTCGACTTATTATATGAATAGGAAACACCATTGATCTCGATGTCGCCGTCTCCGTCAGGATCCACAATGCCGTCTAAATCTGATATATTCAGCATTACATAAGGGGCTTCCTCCAAACCACTCCCGTCATCTACCAAATCAATGGTCGGTCCGCTCACATCAATGACCACACACGCACTCGTAGTGGTCTCCACGCCATCGCTTTCATCCGCTCGCCAAAGGGTAACATCGTATGTATTGGTTAGCGAATCCGGCAATGGATTGGCAAAATCATTGATATAGGCTGAAATATCAATGGTCCCGTCAATCATAACCGTATCGCCCGTCACGACGTAATAACCCCAAAATGAATCCGGGAAAAGAGAATTTTCGATTTCACCTTCCCCGCCGCCTTCTATGATCGGTGTCAAGAGGTCGGAATTTAATACCATCATGGAACTTACCGCAACCAGATTCCCGTTTAAATCCCGGACATATAAATTGGCTTCCGTGTCTGAACCGGCACCAATAGAAAATGTCATAATAGGTGTCTGTTCGGGATTCGTATGACTGGAAAGTGTCATTTCTCCATACAGAGAAACATCTTCCGCCGAACCTATCCCAATAAACAAACTCATAACAAATAGAAAGATCATTAAAAAATTGCGTAGCCTACGTGATTTACGAATGCCCATTTTAGCCCCCTTATATCTGTGAATAGATTTTCCAGCCTTATTATAAATAGGAAAAAGGGCAAAAAAAAAGGGCTCTACAATAAATGTTGGGGTGGATAAAATCCACTCCAGCATTTTATTCTTTTTTTGACTCAATAAAAATGCACTTATTCACGACATTCTATTAGAA
>JASUTA010000085.1 GCA_030445805.1 Clostridiales bacterium | reverse complement strand
GATTGAATATTGAGCATTTCTTGATGCTTGATCCAAACCACGTAGTTGGCCTCTCAATTTTTCAGAGATAGCAAGTCCGGCTGCGTCGTCTCCGGCGCGGTTGATTCTGTAACAAGAAGACAGTTTTTCCATTGACTTAGCAGTTGCATTCACCGTAAGGTTCAATTGACTGTGCGTGTTCATTGCCATTAAGTTGTGATTAATTCTCATAATAATCCTCCTTGAAATTTGTGCCGGAATCCTTTCCGACATCTTAAAAAGTAGTGAAACAATAAATTTATTGTATAACTCCGAAGGTACGGCCGATTCCTTCCGAAGGAGTTATCTAAAAAGTAGCTTTCCCAACCGGATTTGCCGGTCATTTTATTTATCGGAAATTATATCCGAAACTTTAGCGCTTTAAACAAATTTCATTTATTTTTTTTAATTTGCTCCGCAAGACGCGACATGGAATCCCCGGTCGTCACCGCTTCAAGATTGCTTTCCTGAACCTTATGAACGATCTCGCTTCTTAGAATTTCAATTTCCTTCGGCGCGTTGATTCCCAGTTTAACCTTACCTTCTTCAATGCTGATGACCTGAATTTCAATATTGCCGTCTATGATGATGCTCTCGTTTTTTTTGCGCGTCAGAATCAACATTAGGCATTTTCTCCTCTTCCGGAATCTTTAAAAATATAATGCTTTACGGCATAGTCACCTTGCAAAATGATCTGTTTCCCGACACGCTCCACGTGGTTGACGACAACCGGTGCCGCTAAATTCAAAGTCGTATTTTCGATTTTTTCGGGGACAGTCGCAATGGATAAGATGTAGATATCCGCCACATTCTTGATCTTCAATGATTTAACAGCCTCTTCCGGCAGATCAAAATCGTAATTTTCAACAAATACAAAAGGATCGGATACAATAAAGGCAACATCTGCATTCCCGACGGATTGAAGGTAGTGAAACGGGAGATCTTGACTCCCGGACGGAATCAAAATAAATGCCTTTTCGCTTTCGAAGCTGGGAATGCCTTCTTCAAAACGAATGATATCATTTTCACTAAATTCAACGTTTCCCAAATGCTTGGTGGTAATTTGCATACATCCTCCTAAACCTGAAGACCTGCGTCTCCTTCAATATAAGAAATATCAACGCGATCGTATTGCTTAACATAGTATTGAATGCGCCACGGCTGATAATACGACTGTACTTGAACGGCTTTCGTATTATTTTCAACGCGCCCGCGTTTCAATCGATAATTCACATCCCCGCGTTCAACGGTGATCTTGGGTCTGGATTTCGGCACAACCCCATAATTGAATTCTTTTAAATTACTTTCAAAAGCGTTGTATCTCGCCTGTTGCGGAATCGGATCCTGGTTCAAATGAATATCGGCAAGTGCATTGCCCTGCGATACTACCCGCTGAACGCCTTTCGCGAGTTGCGCTCTGGAATAAGACGCCGCATCCCTCATGAATCGACCCATATCTTTTAAACCGATCTCATAAAAACACTGTGATTGATCGATTTTGAGTTTCGGTGCCACAGATGCCATTTCGAGCTGTGGATCGACAATATTAAGATCAAGTGTCAACGCCGTTTGCCCTGAATACTGCAAAACAGCATCTTGAGTATCCCACCCGATAATCATCGGTTGAGATTGAATGATAAGCGGCATTCCTTCACCTCATTTTTACAGCTTCAATCCATTAGCTGATAAAATCCACAAGCGTCGGCTGAATCACCTGTCCGCCGACAGAAAGAGACGCGCGATAAACGCTCTCAAGGTTTTTAAAATACATAATCGTCTCTGCCATATCTACATCATATACTTCACTGAGGAGTGATGTAAAGGACAAAATATTATCTTCTGTACGCTCCGACGAAAAACTCAGTCGATTATTCAAACCGCCGATTTCACCCAATACGGAGAGCACATTGTCCAAATGTGTATCCAAATCACCGAGAGAGGTCTGCATACCCGCTTGATCTCCGGTATTTAGATAGCCGATGAACGTTTGCAAATCAGAGATCAATTGGCTTTCAGTCGAGACGATATAGTCGGTACTCAACGTCGACGTCATGCCGTCGTTTGTTCCCGCCACAGTGAAATCAATGGTTCCGCCGCTCACTGCACTTACGGTAACATCCCCGCCCGGCGGGAATGCCGCATCCAATTGGCTTTGAATCTCTGTTTGAAGATCCGCGGCCGTATTGAGTGTACTGAAATCGATATCCAGTTTTGCACTGATGCCGTTGTAATTGATCACCAGAGAATGTGTCCCCGTTTCTGCCGCAATGTCGGCATCCGTAATGGTACTCGTTCCTGTAATGGTTGTATCGGTTCCGTCCGTTCCAGCCGTGATCGTTACACCCGTAAAACCGGCAGAAGACGTTGAATCGGCAATCGTGGTCGCCGAACCGTACGTTTTGGACTGAACGACCAATTGACCGTTTCCGTCAAAATAAACGTCCGCCACATCACCTAACGTTCCGCTTCCGCTGTCGGCTGATTTAAGCGCCTGTACAAAGCGCTCTTTGGTCATCGGGTTCATCGGTGTGTCTTCCAAAACCGATTCATCTACATCATAAAGGGTTCCGTCAATTGTCAAATCCAACGTATCGGCCGTGTAATCATAATCCAGATTAACATCCGCTTTCAGAGTCCCCTGGGTTGCAACCCCTGTCTCTGCATTTGAAAAAGCGGTGTAATTGGCAAAAAAGTTATTGGCATCGACATACCCGAAAAGTTCCGAAGGATGTACCCCAACGTCAATAACGACGCCTGCCGCAATTTCATAGCTCTTTGTATCCAGTTCACTGAGCCGTTGAGACGTCATATCGATATTGAAGCTTCCATCTTCATTAAACAATTTTTCATCGGTTTGCATCCCTGAAAAAATATATTTTCCGGCGTTTGTCGAGTTCCCGAGAACAATGAGTTCATCCACCAGTGCCGAAACTTCCGACGCTGTTTTTTGAGTATCTTCGGTTGTGTTGGTGCCGTTTGCCGCACCTACGGCGAGCTCACGAACGCGTTGAAGAATCTCTTTTACGGTGGTTATTGAGCTTTCCGTCACTTCAAGCCATCCCGTTGCGGAGGAAATGTTGTCACTGTACTGCTCCGCCGCGCGAATATCCGACTTGTATTTGAGAACACGGGTCGTTCCTACCGGGTCATCCGAGGGTTTTTGTATGGCTTTCCCGCTGGAAAGTTGATTTTGATAATCCGACATGCGGTTTAGGTTCTGGTTGGCATTCCAGAGCATGTCACTGATGAGCATCGAATTTGTCACTCTCATAAATAAGCTCCTTTAATTATCTTCCGACGATGCCGAGATTGTTGACAATTCGGTCCAGCATCTCATCAAAAACATTAATCATCCTCGCGTTTGCGTTGTAAGCCGTTTGGTATTTAATCATATTGGCCATCTCTTCATCAAGCGAGACACCCATAATTGAATTTCGAAGGGTTTCATATTCATTGAGCATCAAATTTTGATTGTCCAGGCGATCGTTTGAAGCCGCCGCGTCAACCCCGAGATTGGAAACCAGTGACTTGATAAAATCTTCAGGTGCACCCCAATCATACATGTCCAGATTGTTACGCGTCTCTACCATCGTCAGTGCGTTTGTGGCATCACCCGGCAGATCATCCACATTGGTGGCGGCAGCAATTTTATTGACGTCTTCAATGTCGCTTGAGACCGTCATTTCAGATGCCTTCACTTTATCCGTAATGTAGTATTTGCCATCGATCAGTTTAATACTCTTGTCGGCGTATTCCGGATTATTCTCGAGAATCGCCTTAATATTGGACTGAATCTGAGTCGCCTGATCTTCTTCGGGAAGTGCGGAAACCCCTTCCGTCACCGCTGAAGTTACTTCCACGGCAGGGCCGCTGTTAAGGCCTTGATTGATTAAATAATCCTTGTACTCTTCCGTGGACATATTATTAATCGTAAACATGTAGACGCCGGTGCTTTCATCGAGGCCGTATCCGGTTGAATGAATCTGATTGTACGTATCCGAAAAAACGTCGGCAAATGTATTGAGTTTATCAATGTAGTAAGGAATTCCTTTGTTCTCTCCGTCGATATTGTCTCTAACCTCCATGAGGCCTTTGATTTTTCCGGAAGTGAGATTGATTTTATTGCCGTTTGACCATTGAACATCCATGATGCTATCGGCATCGTCTTCGTTGAGTTTTTCCTCTCTCGGAACAAGTTCCAAACTGTCGGCTCTGAAGTGAGCAACCAGTTGCTGCCCGCCTACGAGCACATAAAATCGATTTTTATCATCTTCATAGTAATCGACGTTGACGTATTCGGAAAGCTGGTCGACCAGCAAATTCCTCTGGTCTCGGAGGTCATTGGCTTTTCCGCCCTCTACTTCGATTTCATAAATGCTCTTATTGACCTCGGAAATTTGTCTTGCCAAGTCATTGACTGTATCCACAGCCGATTTAAACTGTGTATTCAAATCACTTTGCAGCTCTTTTAATGCATCCGAAATGCTTGAAACCCCTTCTGTCAGCGCAATGGCACTTTGTCTGACCAGCGTCCGTGCCGTCAGATTCTCCGGTTCGTTGTTTAACGTTTGAAGGGATTCATAAAAATTGTCAAGAAGTTCTGAAATACTGGAGTCCGACGGTTCGTTGAAAATGGTTTCCACTTCCGACAAAACGCTTGCTCTGGCGTCCCACATTGCGGTCACGCTGGTCTCAACCCGATATTTTTTATCCAAGTATTCGTCGCGAACCTGTTGAACTGCTTTGACGTCTACACCGACGCCCAACGTGCCCATACCTCCGGGAAGCACTTGAGGATTATACGCAACCGTATTCATAATCTGTCTGGAATACCCTTCAGTATTGGCATTGGCAACGTTATGAGAGACCACTGATAAAGAGCGCTGATTGGCAAAAAGACCGGACAGTGCTGTAGTCAACCCTAAAAATCCTGAGGACATGTGTTCACCCCTTTATCGGCTCAGGTTATACCCTGGCATCAAAAATGTTCTTGCGCTCGTAAGCGTCGTTGTTGGCACCTTTGTCGTAAGTGCCGCTGTCGTCTGAAACCTGTGTAAGCAATTCGATATTTACGGAAATGAGATTCAGTTTTTCTTCAAGCAACCGACTGGTAAATTTATTCTCATCGACGGCATTTTTAACGAGTACGAGCAATTTGTTTTTTGCGTCCATGACAGAAGCACGTTCATCGGCAGACATATATTGAGTCAATTCCGTAACGTTTTCAACAGAATCAATATCAAATTCATTCATAATGACATCGACTACTTTTCCCCTGAGTTCTTCCAGCTTAAAAAGCGTCACGACGAGACCTTGTTCATAATTCGTGAGTTTTTCGATTTCTTCAACGCGTTGTGCCCGAATCGCTTCGCGCTTTTTGGCAGAAATATCAAGGACTTCTCGATAAATTTCCGATTCTTTTTCAAGCGTCTGGACCAGTTGTGCCACGCTTTTTGTCATAGTTATGTCTCCTTTTATGGCAGGGAAATCTGCTCTTAAAATGAATAACCGGACATTAAGTCCGGCATTTTAACTACTCTTCGGTCAAGTTCAATCCAGAGAGAAGCTTGTTTACAACCTCTTCTGCGCTGGGCTTGTATTGCCCGGACTGCAATGCGCTTTTGACGCTCTCCACTTTCTCTGATCGCACATCGGGGATTTCAGAGAGTGCCTTTTTAGCCACTTGGATGGCTCTGGCTTGGTCCGAAATTTCAACCGTATCACTTGCTAAGCCCAACTGCTCAGAGGATTCCGTTTTTTTCACATTCTTATTGTAGCGATTGAGCACGCTCTGTACATTTAGTTGATTGGTAATCTTCAAAATAAAACACCTCCGTTCCACCGATTCTCTACATAGATTATCGGCAAAAACAGAGGTGAGTTTAGCACGAGTTTTATTTTTTTTGAGTTCCCTCTTTGATATGCATCCCGCCCCGTGACGGATCACGTTGAGCCTGCCTGTCTTCCATACCGGATTTAAGTCCCTTTTCAAGCTCTCTTACACACTTTGCACAAAAGCGATTCCCGTCTGCCGGTTCGCCGCACCGCTCGCAAAAAGAAATCCGGGAGCTGTCACTCAGGATAATTTTCCCCTCTTTAATCCACTTCAGAATTGCCTCTGTAGAGACGTTCGTTCCCGTACTGACATCCTTAACACTCGAAGTGGGGTTGTCATATATATATTCACGCACACGCGTGAACTCATCATCGATATCGGTATTGCAGCGCGAGCAAAATACGCTCCCATCCGTTGATGAAAACAATCGATTGCATTTTTTGCAGTTTCTCAGCACGCTTTTGGATTCTGTCATCTCTATGCCTCCCTACTTATGTGATACACCCATTGCGACGGTAACACCACGCACTTCTTCAGCCCCGCATTCGTATAATGCTTTCGCACAGGCATCCAAAGTCGTCCCGGTCGTAAAAATGTCATCCACCAGCAAAACCGTCTTTCCGACCAAAATTTTCTCAAACCCATTTTTAACTATTATAGCATCTTGAAGGGCTCTCTTCCTAGAGGCTTTATCCAAATTTTTAAGTTTTCGGGTAGATTTGATTCGCTTCAGCGCGTTCAGATAAATCCCGCCACCAGTTCCCCGCCCTTTGTCTTGCGCCGCGCAAAAAGCTTTTACAATCAACTCTGACTGGTTGTAGCCGCGTTTCATGCGTCGAAAGGTGTGAATCGGAACCGGTATCACATATGCAACCCCTTCTAAAAGTGCCGGTTCTGCCAGCTGAAATAGGCGTTCCCCAAAATAAGGCGCAAAATACGTTTTACCGTGATATTTAAATTGCATCAGCGCTTTTTTCAATCGACCCTCATAAAGCCCGAAAGAACGGTGTTTCGAAAAATAATGAAATTGCTCCTGACAGGCTTTACACTGATAACCGTAATCGCGATGCATCTCAAATGCCGACTCAATCGGTCGCCCGCAAACGGTACATAAAGCACCCTCAATCACTTGAGTTTCCGCTTCGCAAGTCCGACACAGCCAAGAGGCTTCTTCCAGTTCACCATCGCACATGAGACAACTGATCTTTTCCGGCCAAATAAAATCAATGGCTGTTTTCAGTACCGCTTCCGCTTGTTTGACCATTTAAACTCCCGTAAAACCGCAGGCGTTCCGTCAATCCGGAAGCCCGGTTGTTCTCTTGATTGCGCGCAATCATATCCGCCATCGCTTGTTTTTGTCCGACGAGAACGACCAGCTCTTTTGCCCGCGTAATCGCCGTATAGAGAATGTTTCGATTCATCAGCATCGGCGGCCCGTAGATCATCGGCATAACCACCGCTTTGAATTCACTCCCTTGACTTTTATGGACGGTAATCGCATAGGCGAGTTCCAGCGCATCCGCACTGGGGAAATCGTACTCGACATGCCGCTCGCCGTCAAACAAAACCGTCAGCGTCCGCATTTCAAGATCAATGGCCTCTATGCGACCGATATCGCCGTTGAAAACCCCCTCTCCCGTTTCCCCACTTTCCAGCGTCCACTCCAGTGTATAATCATTTTTAATTTGCATGACTTTATCGCCTTCGCGCAGGCACTTTTTACCGAAGGTCTTTTCTTTTTTCCACGATTCGGGCGGATTCAACACCGACTGAAGCACCTCATTCAAATGAAAGATACCGAGCGGTGAATTTTTCATCGGAGACAAAATCTGAATGTCTTCACGTGGATCAAATCCGTAATAATCCGGCAATCGCTGCGTCACAAGGCCCTTGATCTCATTTAGGACCTGTTCCGGCTTCCTGCGCTCCATAAAAAAGAAATCCTTGTCCTGTCGATTGAGCGTCGGCAATTCTCCGTGATTGATTCTATGCGCATTAACAGCAATCAGAGAATGCTCCGACTGCCTGTAAATTTCGTCTAATTTTATGTACGGGGCAAACCCGCTTTGCAGCAAATCTTTCAAAACCGTCCCCGGTCCGACAGACGGCAACTGATCCGCATCTCCCACGAGAAGCAGATGTGTTCCTTCTCGAACCGCATCCAGCAATCGATACATCAAGATAATATCCACCATGGAGATTTCATCGATGATGAGCACGTCGGTTTCCAGCGGGGATTCCGAATGCTTTCCAAATTGATTTTCCCCCTGAAACTCAAGCAGTCTGTGGATCGTTTTGGCTTCGCGTTGTGTGGCCTCTGTCATCCGTTTTGCCGCACGGCCGGTCGGAGCAGCCAGCATTACTTTTTTAGAGCACAGTTCGTAGGCATCGATCACGGCATTGATCAACGTCGTCTTTCCGGTTCCCGGGCCGCCCGTAATAACGAATACGCCGGAAGAGAGAATCCCTTCAAGCGCCTCTTTTTGTCTGGCGCCGAGTAAAATGCCGCGTCGTTGTTCAAAGTCTTCTATGAACCCTTTAAAATCAAAATCCTGAATCGGAACGGCATGGGAAGCGATCGTAAAGAATCGAACGGCAACCTGTTGTTCCGCATGATATAACGCCGGCAAATAAATACGCGTCTCTCCGGTCGGGCTTTGTTCCAAATTGAGTTTTCCGACAACCGCCATGTCACGGATTTGAAAAGTCACTTCATCGGCGTCCACCGAAAGTTCTGCCGCTACCCTGGCAGTTAAAGGCGCCTCCGTCATATAGGTGCTTCCCGAACCGCTCTCCTGCCTGAGCACGTAGAGAATGCCCGAATGAATGCGATACGGCGCCATCGGCTGGACACCCATTCGAAGGGCAATCTGGTCGGCTTGTTTAAACCCGATGCCCGCCACTTCTTCCGCGAGAATATAGGGATTCTCCTGAACGCGCGCCGTTGCTTCCAGCCCGTATTGCTTGTAAATCCGCATCGCAAAATTGATGGACAAACCCAATTCCTGAAAATACATAATAAAGGCCTGCATATCGGATTGTTCCGCATAAGCCGCCTGAATGGCTTCGAGTTTTTTAGGCCCGATACCCGAAATTTCCAAATAGCGCTCAGGGGTATGCTTGAGAACTTCGAGTGCTTCCGTTCCGAAGGCTTCCATAATCACGGCCGCCGTTGCTTCTCCGATGCCGGTAATAATGCCGGATGCCAAATAACGAAATAAGGCGTCGGCATCTTTAGGCGCAACGCGAACCGCAGAGCGAATATTCAACTGCTCTCCGTACACGGGGTGCGCATCCATTTTGCCGACGACCTTTAATCCGTCGCCTTCTCTGATAAAGGGGACAATGCCCCGAATGGTCAAATAACTGTCTTCACAGTCCAATGTTGCTACGGCATAACCGTTTTCTTCGTTATAAAACAGGATTTCCTGAACGGTGCCCTCACACGTTATCTCTTCATGCATCTTTTCACTCTCCACAATTACCATTGTATCGCTTCTGTGAGAAAGATTCAATGATTGCACAAAGCTTGTTGTTTACATTTTATACCATTTTTGAAGAAATGGCAATCTATTTCCCAAATCCTTCTTTTCGAAGAATTTCGGCTTTGTCCGTTCGCTCCCAAGGCAAGTCGAGGTCGGTTCTTCCGAAGTGCCCATATGCCGCTGTTTGCTTGTAGATCGGGCGTCTGAGGTCCAAATTGCGAATGATGGCACCCGGGCGCAAATCGAAGTGTTTTTTAACCAACTCTTCGATCATTTCTTCATCAATTTTCGCTGTTCCGAAGGTTTCTACGAGAATCGATACCGGATAAGCCACCCCGATGGCGTAAGCCAGTTCGATTTCACATTTGTCGGCAAGTCCCGCCGCCACGATGTTTTTGGCAACATAACGCGCCGCATAAGCCGCAGAACGGTCTACTTTCGTCGGATCCTTCCCTGAGAACGCGCCACCGCCGTGACGTGCATAACCGCCATAGGTGTCTACGATAATTTTACGCCCGGTGAGACCGGCATCGCCTTGAGGACCGCCGATGACAAATCGCCCTGTCGGATTGACCAAAATACGGGTATCTTTCATAAAAGCTTCCGGGATAATCGGCTTGATGACGCACTCGATCAAATCTTTTTCAATTTGCTCACGGGAGACTTCCGGGCCGTGTTGAGTCGAAATCAGTACGGTGTCGACGCGAATCGGTTTCCCGGCTTCATCATACTCAACCGTCACTTGCGTTTTACCGTCCGGACGCAAGTAAGGCAACGTTTCGTCTTTTCTCACTTCCGATAATTTTCTGGCAAGTTTGTGCGCCAGAGAAATCGGCATCGGCATCAATTCAGGCGTTTCATTGCAGGCGAATCCAAACATAATGCCCTGATCGCCGGCGCCTACCGCTTCCACTTCATCCAGCATTGTGCCTTCTTTACGCTCCAGCGCATTGTCAACGCCCATGGCAATATCATCCGACTGTTTGTCAATCGCTGTGATCACACCGCATGTCTCACCGTCAAAACCATATTTTGCACGGGTGTACCCGATTTCCTGAATGGTGTTTCGAACCACTTGTTGGATGTCCACGTAGCATTCTGTTGTAATTTCTCCGGCGACGAGCACCAGCCCCGTCGTCACAGAAGTTTCACACGCAACCCGCGCATGAGGGTCTTTTTCAAAAATCGCATCGAGAATGGCATCCGAAATTTGATCACACACTTTATCCGGATGTCCTTCCGTTACTGATTCTGAAGTAAATAATCTCTTTCTTGACATCAATCGTCCCTCCATTATAAAGATCAATCCACACCTAGGACTTCTCTGAACAAACAAAAAAGCCACTTCCACAGAAGAGGCCAACCTATTTTAACCTCATCTTTCAGATCTCCGCGTATCTGTAGGATTTAGCACCGCGTTAAACCGGTTGCCGGACTTCATAGGGCCTATTCCCTCCGTCGCTCTTGATAAGGATTGTATTCAATTGATTTGATGATAGCACAACATTCCAAGGAATGCAACCTTAAATATGTTAAAAGAATTTGACATTCCCTCAGAGAAAATTTATAATGACAATGGTAT
>JASUTA010000084.1 GCA_030445805.1 Clostridiales bacterium | reverse complement strand
AACCGAAAAAATAGGTGAGGGATTACACGGCCGTTATATCATCGATACGGAAAAATTTTTAACAAAAATAAATGATAAACATCCAAAAGAAAAAAAGAGGGGGGATGGCGCTTGATTAAACATTATTACAACACACACGCAAGCGAGGTTATCGAGTCAACACTCAGTGTAGACCTCGGTCCGATCTATGGACATTTCGAAAAATATTTGAACCCGGGAAGCAAAATCCTGGATGTCGGATTTGGTTCCGGCAGAGACAGCCTTCATTTTGCCGAGCAGAATTTTTCAGTGGTTTCAATCGATTTTTCAAGAGAGATTTTTAACCGAGGTAAAATTATCCTGAACAATGAAGTGCTTCTCGTAGACGTAAGAGACATTCGTTACAAAAATGAATTTGACGGCATTTGGGCTAGTGCTGTCTTTATGCACTTTAGTGAAGATGAAATTCTCGAAATTTTGGAAAAATGCGCCGAGGCGCTTAAGCCGGAGGGCGTGATTTATCTGTCCTTTAAATACGGTAAAGAGGCGTTGATTCGCCACGACCGCTTTTTCAATGATTTTGATGAAGAAAAATTTGACGAACTCTTTTCAAGACAAAATTGGTTTGAAAAACAAGAGATTTGGAAAACACAAGATGCCAGAAAAGACCATCCGGATCAACAATGGCTCAATATCATTTTAAAGAAGAAATGAAAAACGAATGATCAAAACAAAAAAATCACAACTTAACATCGAGCAAGAACAAGCCACCTCGACTGAAGAGGTGGTTTTTTTATGTTCAAAAATCAAAAACTATGTAGTCGTTGCAAGAATTCTTGCATACAGATTACAAAATTATAAAGGAATTATAACAGAAATGAAACGATAAAGTATACAATTATACTTCTCCAAAAACAATGATATTTAATGGCGTTTATGTTATTCTTATAGTGATTGATCTCAGACTACAAAGGAGGGTTCCGATGCTTTACGATGAGGATCAAATGTCGGTTTTGAAGAAAGCAGTAGAAGAAGAAACGGCTAAAACGCAAGAAAAGTTGCAAAAAAGGCCGGAACGAAAAGAAGTGTTTACCACGGGATCCGGTGAACCGGTAAAACGTTATTATACACCGTTGGACAATGCTTCCATGGATTATATGGACGATTTGGGACTCCCGGGGGAATACCCCTATACGCGCGGTGTCCAGCCGACGATGTACCGCGGCAAACTTTGGACGATGCGCATGTATGCCGGATTTGCCACTGCGGAAGAATCCAATCGACGCTATAAATTTTTGGTGGAACAAGGCTCCAGCGGCTTATCCGTGGCTTTCGACCTGCCGACTCAAATCGGATACGATTCCGACCATCCTCTTGCAGAAGGTGAAGTCGGTAAAGTCGGTGTTGCAATTGATTCACTGGCGGATATGGAACGTCTTTTTGACGGAATCCCGCTTGATAAGGTCAGCACGTCCATGACGATCAATGCACCGGCAGCGGTTTTGTTGGCGATGTACATTGCCGTAGCGGAGAAGCAGGGCGTATCCGCCGAACAACTCAGAGGAACCATTCAAAACGATATTCTGAAGGAATACATCGCGCGCGGAACGTACATATTTCCTACAGAGCCCTCCATGCGTTTGATTACAGATATATTTGAGTATTGTTCTCAAAATGTTCCCAAGTGGAATACCATTTCTATTTCCGGCTATCACATTCGAGAAGCGGGTTCTACCGCGGCTCAGGAAGTCGGATTCACATTGGCGGATGGGATCGCTTATGTTGAAGCGGCTCTGAAAGCAGGCCTTCACATCGACGATTTTGCTCCGCGACTTTCCTTCTTTTTCAATGCGCACAATGATTTGCTTGAAGAAGTCTCCAAATACCGTGCGGCCAGACGCCTTTGGGCACGCATTATGAAAGACCGTTTCAAGGCGCAAGACCCACGTTCTATGCAACTTAAATTCCATACACAAACCGGAGGCTCTACCTTGACGGCACAGCAACCGGACAATAATATCGTTCGCGTGACCGTTCAGACTTTGGCGGCGGTTCTCGGCGGGACGCAGAGCCTTCACACGAATTCCAGAGATGAAGCGCTGGCGCTTCCGACGGAAGATTCCGTGCGCATCGCTCTGCGTACACAACAGATCGTAGCCAACGAAAGCGGTGTTACGGAAGTCATTGATCCGCTGGCCGGTTCTTATTACATTGAAGCGAAGACCTCTGAAATAGAAGAGGCGGCTATGAAGTACATTGAAAAAATCGATGCACTGGGCGGAGCGGCAAAAGCCATTGATACGGGATACATTCAGCAAGAAATCATGGATGCGGCATATGCTTATCAAAAATCCGTTGAATCCGGAGAGCGCATTGTCGTCGGCATGAACAAATATCAAATCGAAGAAGCTTCCCCGAAGGGACTCTTGCGCGTGGATCCGGCAGTCGGAGAAATGCAGAAAAACCAACTCGAATCACTCAAAAGCAACCGAGACAATGCCCGCGTAAAAGAAACACTTTCGGCTTTGCACACGGCTTGTGAAGGAACAGAAAATGTAATGCCGCTCATATTGGATGCGGTTAAGGCATATGCGACACTCGGTGAAATTTGTGATGTCATGCGCGATGTCTTCGGTGAGTACAAACAAACAGTAAACTTATAAGGATGAGGGGGATATGTTATGGAAAGACCGATTCGCGTCTTAGTGGCAAAACCCGGTTTGGACGGACACGACAGAGGTGCAAAAGTCATCGCGCGTGCATTGAGGGACGCGGGGATGGAAGTCATTTATACCGGCCTCAGGCAAACACCTGAACAGATTGCCAATGCGGCCATTCAAGAAGATGTGGACTGCGTAGCCATGAGCATTCTGTCCGGCGCGCACAACACGCTTTTGCCGAAAGTGGTTCATTTGTTAAAAGAAGAGGGAGCCGATGATATTTTGGTCATCGGCG
Organism: Clostridiales bacterium; assembly: GCA_030445805.1. Taxonomy (GTDB): domain Bacteria; phylum Bacillota; class Clostridia; order Peptostreptococcales; family Acidaminobacteraceae; genus JASUTA01. The sequence goes on along the minus strand of JASUTA010000084.1, from coordinate 8,124 downwards.
GCGGCGTTATTCCGGACGAAGACATTCCCGGACTTAAAGAAGAGGGGATTCAAGCGGTTTTTACTCCCGGAACGCCGACTCAAGTTACGGTGGACTTTATCAAATCGCACGTGACACCTCGCGCTTAGATCGCGTTTACAGAATCATTCATGAACGGAGAAGCATATGGATGTAAAAGCGAAGCTGCTGGAAGGCAATAAGCGTGCAGCCGCCCGCATCATTACATGGATTGAATCCGGTGACCCGAGAGGGTATGAGTGCCTAAAAGATCTGTATGCCCATGCCGGGCATGCTTATGTCATTGGCATTACCGGCCCGCCGGGTGCAGGCAAAAGCACGCTCACAGATCAACTGGTCAAGCGGATTCGAAAAACCGGAAAAAAAGTTTCTATTATTGCGGTTGACCCCACCTCGCCCTTTACAGGCGGGGCCATTTTGGGAGACCGTATTCGAATGAATGACTTAACCTCGGACGCGGGTGTTTTTATCCGCAGCATGGGTGCGCGCGGGTACTTGGGCGGCATATCCGAAGCGACGGCGCCTGCCATCAAAGTGCTTGATATTATGGGGTCTGATGTCATCATTGTCGAAACGGTGGGCGTAGGTCAGTCGGAAATTGATATTGTCAAACATGCGGATACAACGGTTATGGTGACGGTTCCCGGACTTGGAGATGACATTCAAACCATAAAAGCCGGCATTATGGAGATCGGAGATGTATTCGTTGTCAATAAAGCGGACCGCGATGGGGCGAAACGGACGGTTTTGGAATTGGAAGCGATGCTTGATTTTAACGGGGAGTCGCCTTGGCGCCCTCCGGTTCTACAGGCGATTGCTCAGCAAGGGAAAGGCATCGAAGTTCTGATTGAAGCCATTGAAAAACATGAACAATTTTTAAGAGAAAGCGGTGTGTTTGAAGCGCACAGACGCAGGAATATAAAATCAGAAATTTTGGAACTGATTAAAAAAGCCGTCATGATACGGGTGAACGATCATTCCGAAACAGAGCAGATGCTGGATGCTTATGTGGATCAAATTGCGGCACATGAGCAAAATCCATTTACGGCGGCAGAACAAATTATGGCACACATTCAGTTTAAATAAAGAGTCGGTACAGCAAGACAAAATTCGGAGGGAGACGCATGAAAGCTTTGAAAGTGGATCACATCGGCATTGCGGTGAAAAACCTGGAAGAGACGCTTCAATTTTATGAAACGGTTCTCGGCTTGGAATTAAGCGGCACGGAAGTGGTGGATTCCCAAAAGGTAAAAGTTGCATTTCTGCCGGTCGGCGATACGGAAATTGAACTTCTGGAATCGACTGACGAAGACGGGCCGATTGCACGATTTATCGAAAAAAACGGCGAAGGCATACAGCACATCGCATTCAGGGTAGACGATATTGAAGAAGCCATTCAGTACATGAAAGACAAGGGAATGAAAATGCTCGACGAAAAGCCCAGATACGGGGCTGGAGGCGCTCAAATCGCCTTTGTTCATCCGAAGAGCAGTCATCGGGTATTGATTGAGCTCAGCGAAAGAAAATAACGGCTTTGGAGGGTATAATGAACAAACTGGAAGATTTGCGTTTAAGGCGTGAGAAAATCACTGCCGGCGGCGGGGAAAAACGCATCGCAAAACAGCACGAATCTGGAAAATTAACGGCGCGCGAGCGCTTGGATCTCTTGTTTGATGAAGGCACTTTTATCGAACTGGATGCCTTTGTAAAACACCGCAGTACAAATTTTGGGATGGAAACACTTGAAGCACCGGCGGAAGGCGTTGTCACAGGCTACGGTAAGGTAGACGGCAGATTGGTATTCGCCTACTCTCAAGATTTTACGGTTATGGGCGGCTCTCTCGGAGAAATGCATGCTTCAAAAATCTGTAAAGTGCTCGACAATGCGCTTAAAATGGGAGCGCCGGTTGTCGGAATCAATGATTCGGGTGGCGCGCGGATTCAGGAAGGTGTAGATGCCCTCTCCGGATACGGCAAGATTTTTTATCGCAACACCATGGCATCGGGAGTTATTCCTCAAATTACGGCGATTATGGGACCTTGTGCCGGCGGTGCGGTTTACTCGCCCTCGCTGACGGATTTCATTTTCATGGTTGAGAACACCTCTCAAATGTTTATCACGGGGCCGCAAGTCATTAAAACCGTCACAGGAGAAGAAGTCACGGCAGAAGCACTGGGCGGTGCGATGACACACAATGCCGTCAGCGGTGTTTCTCAATTTTCGGCACCGGATGATGAAACCTGTATCCGCGATATTCAAAGACTTTTGAGTTTTTTACCTTCAAATAATTTGGAATCGGCACCGGTTTATTCATTTGACGAATCCGGCGTTATTGCAAATGAACGCTTGAGCGAAATTGTACCGGAGAGCCCGAACAAACCTTATGACATGCATGAAATTATCGCAGGTCTGGTGGATGACGGCGATTTCATGCCATACTTAGATCACTTTGCAAAGAATATCATCACATGTTTTGCGCGCATCGGCGGGAAATCCGTGGGTATTATCGCCAATCAACCGAAAGTTGCGGCAGGTAGCTTGGATATAAGCGCTTCGGACAAAGCGGCTCGATTTATCCGAACCTGTGATGCATTCAACATACCGCTGCTGAATCTCGTCGACGTTCCGGGATTTTTACCCGGAACACAACAGGAATACGGCGGCATCATTCGACATGGGGCAAAAATGCTCTATGCCTATTGTGAAGCAACAGTGCCGAAATTGACGATGATCGTCCGTAAAGCGTATGGCGGTGCTTACCTTGCCATGTGTTCCAAGGACCTCGGAGCCGATTTGGTTCTCGCTTGGCCGACAGCTGAGATTGCCGTTATGGGACCTCAGGGGGCGGCGAATATTGTCTTCAGAAACGAGATCAAAGCGGCGGAAGATCCCGGTGCGACCCGTGCGCGGCTGATTAAAGAATACACAGATGAATTTGCGACGCCTTACAAAGCGGCTGAACACGGTTTTGTAGACGACGTTATCGAGCCGTCTCTGACGCGGATGCGCCTCATTGACGCCTTCGATATGCTGGCCTCTAAACGCGTTTCCGTTCCGTCGAAAAAACACGGAAACATTCCACTTTAAAGGAGCCGATTATGTCTATACTTGAACGATTTCAGCATTTTGGGACATTTTCTCAAATGTCTTTGGGGGATAAGCTGGTTGCCTCTTTGTATGTGACACTGCTCGGCATGGGCATTACCTTTACGGCTTTGATTATCATTTGGGGTGTGACGACTTTGATGTCAAAATCCATCAGAAAATCAGAAATGAAAAAAACGCTCGAATCCGCAACGGTTCAGGCGGTTGCAACGGCAAAGGGAAAAGCATTGCCTACTGAAAATGCTATCGACAAAGGAGAAACCTTGGAAGATGAACTTTTGATAGCGGTTATCACTGCCGCGATCGTAGCGGCGACCGGAAAAAGTTTCACTATAAAAACCATACGGCGCGTTGATGATCAGGCGCCTGTTTGGGGCAAGATGTCGAGAAGAGACGTCATGAATTCGCGAATATAACCTCTGGAGGGAAAAGAGATGAAAAAATACAATATTACAGTGAACGGAAAGGCGTACGAAGTTGAAGTCGAGGAAGTCGGCGGCAGCGCCGCACCGACTCAAGTAAAAAAGGCTGAACCGACACCGATTGCAAAACCCGCTGCTGTAAAACAGGCACCGAAAGCCGCAGAATCTAAGCCGGAGGTTCCAAAAGCAGTAGAAGTCTCTCACGGGGAAACCGCAGTAGAAGCACCTATGCCAGGAACCGTTCTCGATGTTCATGTTTCGGCGGGAGATTCTGTAACGGCAGGTCAGGTGCTTTTGATTTTGGAAGCCATGAAAATGGAAAATGAAATTATGGCACCGAAGTCGGGTGTGGTACGTGCCGTTCTGACGTCAAAAGGGGTCTCGGTTAATACGGGGGATGTGCTTGTCATCATAGAGTAACGGAAGTCGCAATTAAATAGAGAAAGGGGATGCACCATGCTTCAAACGCTAGAAGACTTTTTCATGAGCACAGGGATATATGCATTGAAATGGCAGCAGGCGCTGATGATGCTTTTGTCATTTTTCCTGATTTATCTTGCGATTCGCCATAAATTTGAACCGTTACTATTGATTCCGATTGCCTTTGGAATGTTTCTTGCCAATTTGCCGATGGCCGGCTTGATGGCGGAGCCGATCTATGGGGCAGACGGACATCTTGAGCAAGTCGGGGGACTGCTCTATTACATTTACCAAGGCAATAAGCTCGGCATTTTTCCGCCACTGATTTTTATGGGGGTAGGGGCAATGACGGATTTTGGGCCGCTGATTGCGAATCCGAAATCTTTACTGTTAGGTGCCGCGGCTCAGTTTGGTATATTCATCACCTTTTTTGGTGCCATTGCTTCCGGATTGTTTGAACCTGTTCAGGCAGCTGCAATTGCCATTATCGGAGGTGCGGACGGACCGACGGCCATCTATTTGACATCGCGTTTGGCGCCAGGATTGCTCGGCCCGATTGCGGTAGCGGCTTATTCCTATATGGCACTTGTTCCGGTTATCCAGCCGCCGATTATGCGCGCTTTGACCACAAAAGAAGAGCGAAAAATTAAAATGAAACAATTAAGACAAGTTTCTAAAATGGAAAAGATCGTATTTCCGATTTTAACGACACTTGTTGTAGCCCTCATTGTCCCGGCTGCGGGCCCTTTGATCGGGATGCTCATGCTCGGCAACCTTTTCCGGGAGTCGGGTGTCGTCAACCGTCTTTCGGATACGGCACAAAACGGACTGATGAACACCATCACGATTTTCTTGGGTGTCACCGTAGGTGCGACTGCTTCCGCCGAAACATTTTTGCAACTTGAAACATTGGCAATACTGGGACTGGGGATTGTCGCGTTTTCATTCGGAACAGCTGCAGGTGTTCTGTTGGCCAAATTGATGAACGGTGTATCGAAAGAAAAAGTAAATCCGCTGATCGGTTCTGCCGGTGTTTCCGCGGTGCCGATGGCGGCACGCGTTTCGCAGATCGAAGGACAAAAAGCCGATCCGAGCAATTTCCTTTTGATGCATGCAATGGGACCGAATGTAGCCGGTGTTATCGGTTCTGCGGTTTCAGCCGGCGTTCTGTTGACGCTTTTTTCAAACTACATGCTCTAATTGACCGCCAGCATTGAAAAATCAGCCTTTTCCTTAAAATTGGAAAGGGCTTTTTTGAATCATGTGTGTTATAATGAAACGATGTGAGGTTTTTTATGAAAAACGATATTTTGAGAATCTTAGATCAGCATAGAGGCGAATTTGTTTCGGGAAGCACACTCAGTGAAATGCTTGGCGTTTCACGAACGGCTGTCTGGAAACAGATCAATGCGCTCAGAACGTCGGGATATGCCATTGAGTCTGTGAGCCGGAGAGGGCATCGCCTGCTTGAGTCGCCATCGGATTTAGGCACCTATGAAATCGGACAATTTATCGAAGAAAGCCATTTTTTAAAGGAAGGCATTTTTCTTGAAACGGTTGATTCGACAAATGCGGAAGCCAAACGCATTGCGACAGATGCAAACTTTGAAGAGCGATTACCTCTTATTGTAATTGCGCGCGATCAAAATGCCGGACGGGGACGACTCGGCAGAGCATGGACATCAGAATCGGATTCGGGTATTTGGTGCACGCTTTTGATGAAGCCTGCACTGCCTCCGGAAGCAGCGGCACCGTTTACGCTTATCGCTGCGGCAGCAATGTGTGAAGCAATCGAATCGGAAACAGGGCTAGACGTAGGCATCAAATGGCCTAACGATTTGATTGCGTCCGGGAAAAAACTATGCGGTATTTTGACCGAACTCGGTGCAGAAACCGATCGCATTCACTACCTTGTTATCGGGATCGGCGTTAATGTTTCTCAAACATCATTTCCGGGAGAACTGGCTGAGAAAGCCACTTCGATTCAAATCGAAACCGGATTAGAAATAATAAATCGATTAAATATTCTTAAAGCGTTTGTAGAACGATTTGAAATATATTATAATCTATTCGTTAATCAAAAAGAAATCAGTGCTGTCATTGCTTATAATCGAAAAAAATCCGTTACAGTGAACCGTGAAGTCGTCATCGGAGCCGGTCAAGGGGAGGCTATCGCCTATGCCGAGCAAATTGACGAATCCGGAAACCTCATCGTCAGGCATGGCGACGGACGCCGTGAGACAATTTATTACGGGGAAGTTTCCGTCAGGGGAATCAATGGGTATGTTTAATGACAGCTGGGAGGAAATATGCTTTTAACATTTGATGTCGGGAACTCAAACATCGTTATGGGGGTGTTTGACGGCGATGTGCTGGTGACCAATTGGCGTATGGCAACAGATCACAATAAGTCCGCCGACGAAATCGGAATGCTTATCGCTCAGCTTTTCAGTTATGAAGGGTTGGATATGGGAACCGTTGAAGATGTGATCATTTCATCGGTTGTGCCGCATGTGATGTATTCTTTGCAGCATATGGCACAAAAATATTTCGATAAAGAGGCCATTGTAATCGGCCCCGGTATTAAAACCGGAATGAATATTAAGTATGACAATCCCCGACAAGTGGGTGCGGACCGAATTGTCAATGCTGTAGCCGGATTTAAGAAATACGGCGGTCCGTTGATTTTAGTGGACTTTGGAACCGCGACGACTTTCTGTGCCGTCAGCGCAAACTGCGAATACCTCGGTGGAGCGATTTTACCGGGTATCAAAATTTCGGCAGATGCCCTCTATGAACGCGCCGCAAAACTGACGCGTGTCGAACTCATAAAACCGGATAAAGTCATTTGTAAAAATACGACGCAAAGCATCCAAGCCGGGATTATTTACGGCTATGTCGGCAGTGTTGATTATATTGTAAGTAAAATGAAGGAAGAACTCGGCGGCGGAAAAATTCGCGTTATTGCTACTGGTGGTTTATCAACTTTGATCGCGACAGAATCTCAGGAAATTGAAATCGTTGATAAATTTCTGACACTTGAAGGCCTCAATTTCATTTATCAGCTCAATCGACTGAAACGTCAGCCGGAAGTAACGGCGAAGCCGGTCTTAGAATAGGGAAATACATGCAAACGTTATTGAAGAAGAACCCCGTTGCGATGGCACCGATGGCCGGTATATCGGATTTGCCGTACAGGCAGATCTGCAGACGCTATCACAAGGGACTCATGGTTACGGAAATGGTCAGCGTCAACGCGTTGTACCACAGGGATCAAAATACAGATAAACTCATGACCATCTATAAAGAAGAGGCACCTGTTTCGCTTCAGATTTTTACGGGTGAACCCGATAAAGTAGAAGCGGTTCAGGATATTTTAAATGCTCAAAACCATGACTTTTTAGACATCAATATGGGATGTCCCGCCCCAAAAATCGTTAATAACGGTGAAGGATCGGCGTTGATGAAATCGCCGGAACGCGTCGAAGCGCTTCTGAAAGCGGCTGTCAAATGCTCAGCCAAACCGGTGACGGTTAAAATCAGAAAAGGATGGGATGCGGCCTCTGTCAATGCCGTCGAAATTGCTAAAATCGCAGAAGCTTGCGGGGTTGCGGCGATTGCCGTCCACGGAAGAACCCGGGATCAAATGTATATGGGGAAAGCCGATTGGGATATCATTCGCGCTGTAAAAGCGGCCGTCAGCATTCCTGTGATCGGAAACGGAGATGTTTTCACGCCGGAAGATGCCATGGCAATGGTCGCTCAGACAGGATGCGACGGTGTGATGATCGGACGAGGCGTTCAGGGAAATCCTTGGCTACTCGGTGCCGTACATGCTGCACTGACAGGGGAAACATTTGACAAGCCCTCAAATGAAGAACGACTTCGAACCGCACTGGATCATTATGAAGGGTTGATTGAATACAAGGGTCTCCATATTGCAACGCTTGAAATGCGAAAGCATGCCGCGTGGTATCTTAAAGGTCTTCGCAATGCATCCCAGCATAAAAATGCGATTAATCGTGCGACGACGCCGGGACAGGTGCGCGAAACGTTGAGAGAGGCATTCTTAGAAGAGGCTTAACGGAGAGGCTTAACGGCTGTTATAAAAGAGACTTAAAACGCTTATAGAAGTGGTTTAATATAAAATTATATAAG
>JASUTA010000083.1 GCA_030445805.1 Clostridiales bacterium | reverse complement strand
AATTCCGGTTTCGGCATCTGCCTGCATTTTCGCCGCCGCATCTTCAGGGGTCATCTGTCCGTTGAGTACTGCCTCTAAATTGGGTCTCATGGCATCCCATACTGCTCTCATTTCAGGAACGATATACATCGGAACTGTTTTATCAATAGTGGCAATTGATGCCTGCATCAGTTCGTCATTTTTAACTTTATCCACTTTTCTTGCGGCAGTTATAGCTGGAGCCTGAGATTGTGCCAGTGAAATTTCAGCATTATTTTCAGCTCTGAAGATAAAGATAAAGAACTTGTTAATCGCATTATATTTATCTTCTCTTACCGTTTCCGCTATGGAATATCCTTTGGATGCAGATGTAAATATCGCATTGGTTCCCCCGGGAAGTTTAACCATCGGCGCTATTCCCAGATTGATTCCCGAATCCTTATATTCTTTCCACGACCATGCTCCGTTCAAAATCATCGCGGCCTTGCCCTGTTTAAACATTTCTGACGTCATGGAATAATCCATGCCGTTCTCTCCCAGTTCATATTTCTGTCGTATATCTCGAACAAACTGAAGGGCTTTGATCATCGCTTTTGTATCACCGTTTTGTCTGGGGGAACCGTTCAAAATAAGCGTATGCATCTCTTATTTCCCTCCAAAATCTATGATATTTAAAATTGAGAGCAAACTAATTCCGCCAAAAAGGGTGCAAATACTGTAATAGACGCGCGCTGCACGTTGATCTCCGATGCTTTTTCTAAGCGACAACATCCGACCGGCATTCCAAAAAAAAGCAGGCTTAAAAAAAGTAAGCGCCGCAACGATCAAACTCAGTATCAATAAAATCCATTCCATTCTTCTCCTCCAAATTTTTCGATTGCGCACCCCACCGGTGCCTCCTCAGCTAAAGCAAGCCGATCCGTTTTTTGACTTCCCCGAAAAGAATCGGTTGAATATCCGGATAAGTTAATTTTTCAGGCATATGGTCGGAAAACACGGTTTCGGCGGTTTCATATTTCAATGTCTCTTCCAGTTCAGACACTTTTGCATAAAAAAGCCGCCCGAATCGCGTATCATCGCCAAAGGTAACCGAATAATCGCAAACACTGAATACATTTGCTTTTATCGCACCGGCTTCTTCATAAAGTTCTCTGCGTGCCGCCGCATCCGGTGCCTCGTTGGGCTTAATATGTCCTCCCGGGATTTCCCATGTGCGCCGCTCCTGATGTCGGACAAAAATCCATTTCCCGTCATACTGCGCACAAATGATCGCATAAATCAGATGGGACTCTCTTGAAGCCTCTATTTCATAGAAATCAATTTTAGGAGTCATTCCCGCTCTCACTCTCCTTTTCCTACTCCTTGTCCCTCTGCTTATCTTTCTTTTCCTTGTTCAAATGAATCGGCAAAGGCGAAAGAAGACCTTTCTTATTTTTAATAGCCTTTAAAGCACGGTCGATTTGGCTGAGCGCATCAAATCCTACCTCTATTTTTCGGGTTGTTTCTTCCGTCAATACGCCATCGTCAAAATCCCGAACAACCGCCCAGCCGATTGCTTCCGTAACCGCCGCGGCCGTTGAAGCGTTCACAGCGTTACCAAATACGGGAATCCAGCCTACCAAAAATTGTGAAATGCCTCTTCCGACCAGCGTAGCCGTCGTCGTCGCGATTGTTGCTTTAGCTGCCGTTTCAGTGAGTCCAATTCCAAAAACAGCCGCAAGCGATATGACCATGCTCACCTGAATCGGAACGATCACAGAATTGTCGGTTCCCGGAAACTGGGCCAATCCGACCCCCACGCTCCCTGCAGCTGCAGAAGCCGCGTGAATAATGGCATGACACTTCTTCTTTTGCTTGTCTGTCATTTCAAATCCTCATTTCTAAATCAGCCGTTAAAATGACTTTTTCGTTCTTTGGTTCAATTGCCTCATTAACGTCTCTTTAGCATAAGCATACCTCAAACCGATGGGTTCCGCCACTTCACCCGAGTAAATCATTTGCTCCAGTCGCTCAAAAGAAACCCATTGTGCATCCACCGTTTCGCCCGGTTGCAATGTAAGAGCCTCGCGTTCTAAATCACTGCGCACAAGATAGCTATCCACAAAAGCGGTCTCTTCCATACAACTTCCAAGATAATGAAAATCCGAATTTGACAAATGAATGCCTGTTTCTTCTCCAAGCTCGCGCACAGCACCTTCAATACTACTTTCCCCGGCAAGTACAGAGCCGGCCGTATTCTCCCACAGGTTTGGAAATTTCTTTTTTTCGGGTGCCCGAAGTGTCAGCAGCACTTCTCCTTTTGAATTGACCGTCCAAATTTCGACCGCCAAATGATAACATCCCGGTTGCATCGGTGTACCTCTCGTATGTGTTTTGCCCACCGGATTTCTAGACTCATCTAATAAATCCCAAATTTCCATTGCTTTTATTCCTCTTTTTCGGAACCGAGTGTCTTTAAGGCCTCTCCAGTCACCCGATAGACCGTCCATTCATCCATCGGAATCGCACCCATTGAAAGATAAAAATCAATGCTCGGTTGGTTCCAGTTCAGGCAAGCCCATTCCAATCGGCCATAACCGCATTCAACACACATTTTCCCGAGTTTTTTTAAAAAAGCTTTTCCATAACCTTTTCCGCGTTCCTCCGGATTGACAAAGAGGTCTTCCAGATAAATTCCCGCGCGCCCGAGAAAAGTCGAAAAATTATAAAAATAAAGGATAAACCCAACCGGTCTACCGCCTGCTTCCCCAATCATAACTTCTGCTTTCTTTTTTTCAAAAATCCACTCTTCAAGCAATTCCGGCGTTGCCGAAACTTCATTTTCCAAATGCTCATATTTTGCCAGCCCCTTTATAAAGTCAAAAATAACGGGAACATCTTCTATAGTGGCTTCTCTAATGATAAACTCATTCATTGCGCTTTCCTTCCTGTTCTTTTATTTTCTATTAACTAAACTTAGACAATTCTACTCGGCCACTTTGTAGCCCGCCCCTTTCAAGGCGTCCATCGCCACAGCAAACTGCTCGGATTTTATAAGGACATAGTCTGTATTAAACGTCGACACCACAAAAATACCGACACGATTTTCCGCTAAAATGGTTGAAATCTTAGCAATAATACCGATCAAAGAAAAATCCAAAACCCCTTCAATTCGAAACGCCTTCCATCCTGATTCGTATTCTGTACACTCTGACGGTCGAACACTCTCAGGGCACACCAGCGAAATTTCCTCATCGGTCTTCGCCCAAAAAATATAGGGCGATTCAAACGGTATTTTTGTGGACGCTGACAATTTGCAAACAGCAAAAATGTCATTCAAAACTTTAAGTGTCATAAGCGTTTCCTCACTTTGATCTTTGTGTGGTTTCACATGCCAATAACACCATATTACCATATTTTCATTAATAAATCTTTCAAAATAAAAGAACAGACCCTCGGTCTGCTCTTTCTTCAAGCACGAAACAAACGTGCCTTTTTACGATTCTTTTATCCGGATCATTCGAGCGCTCATATCCAATGGATTTGCCAAGTACATGCTCGTGGTCACCAGACCATCTACGCCTGTCCTCGCATAGTGCTCCGCATTCTCCGGGGTGATGCCGCCGGCCGCTAAAATGATTGCATCCTCTTTTTCGGATCGAATGGCTTTTACCGCTTCCGACAACTTTTCCGCCCGAATTTTATCCAGTTGCACACCATCGGCTCCCGCCCGCAGAAACTGTACGGCCGCTTCAACCGATTCCGTCTCAACCAACAGTGTCTTTTCACAAGCCTTGTGCCTGATTTTTCTGATCTGATCACTCAACTTTTCAGGGCCGTCAAAAAAAACCATGTGCTGCGGAAAAATGAGTACGGTTTCCGACAATCCCATTCGGTGCGGCAAAGCACCGCCGGTTATAATGGCCTTCGTAAAGAGCGCTTTCGCACCCGGAACAATTTTGCGCGTCGTCAAAATCGGCAAATCCGGCCGAATCGCATGTACGGCTTGTACGGTGTGAAACGTTTGAGTTGCAATACCTGAACAGCGATCCAGCAAATTCTGTCCGACTTTCCATGCCATGTGCAAGTTTTTAGCCGAACCGGTTCCGGATATCACCACTTCACCGGGTATCAACCGACTGCCGGATGGGTGAAAAACATCTGTCTGTATATCCAACTTGTTAAAAATGCGTCTGACTTCCTCGGTTCCGCAGAGGATGCCTTCTTCTCTGGAAAAATATTCAATTCTGCCGTGTTGGTCCCCAATTTCAAGCAGTTCCGTCGTCAAATCCACATAGGGTGTATCTTCTTGAATCCATCCGTCAATGGTTGCTTCCGAAAAAAACATGCCGTTCTCCTTTCCGTCCCGTCATTCTCAAAACCGGCTCGGAATATTCAGAACCGGCGGTCAAATCCGGTTTATCACGTTTCGGATATAATCTCACCGATATGGCTCAAATCATATCCTTCCATTTCCTCTAAAATCATACGCAATTGCGTCGACCGCAAAACCTCGACAAATGTTCGGAACATCGGTCGGTTCATATCTTCACGTCTGATGACAATGTCATAGCTCTCTTGTTGCAACGGGATAAAGTCAAGTCCCGCCATCAGTTGAGCACCGGATTGTGTCCCCAAACCCACATCGGCTCCGCCGCGTGCAATAATGCCTGCAACGGCCAGATGGGAAAAGCATTCCCTTGAGTAGCCTTTAATCGTGTTGGGAATAAACTTGAGTTGTCGCATTTTCTCATCGAGTAAAATGCGTGTTCCACTGCCCTTTTCTCGATTGGCAAAGGTAATATCCGGCCTTTTCAGGTCTTCCCACGTCCGGATATTCTTGGGATTCCCTTGCTTGACATAAAAACCTTGCGTCCTCTTAAGCAAATGAAAAATTACCGTCGGTATCCCCGGCAACATGTGTTCCACATAAGGAATATTGTATGTGTTTGTCTTGCCGTCCCAAAGGTGAACCGAAGCCACGCTGACTTGGCCCTGATAAAGCATGTAAAGGCCGTTGTAACTTCCGATATAAGAGCGGAGCGGTCGATCCGGATTGATCGAAATACTCGTGCTAAACGGCATCAGGCGGTTCTGCATTTGATTGGCGATGGCATCCAAAGCCGTATCCTGTCCGCAAATAATAAATCCGTTCTCGCGCCAAACGGGTTCGTCGATGACTTTTGCAGGCATCTCCTGTTCATACCCATAGGCTTCCGAAATCCCGGAAGATCTTGTCTCCGTATTTCCCGAAGGCTCCGTATCACTGACACTCTGGGCTCTTTTTTTATAATTGTCGATTTCCCGGTCGCTGACGCGCATTTTGTTTCCAACTTTGTAAGCAACCAATTCTCCGCGCTTAATCATGTTGTAAACTGTGTTTTTATTGATTTTCAATATGTCGGCAACTTCCTGTGCCGAGTACAGTACCTCTTCTTTCACAGCATGCCTCTCTTCTACGTATTCGTTTAGTTTCATTATAAATTATAACAAAACGCAACGTCAAGTGATAGCTATTTTTGAAATGTATTGAGGCATTTTATGATATTTATGGCATTACACCTCTTTTATCAGTTGTGTGTAGGGTAAAATTTTGAATCCTCTGCGTTTATAGAGGGACAAAGCCTTCTCGTTGTCCGGTTCGGCTTCCAAACGGAGGCGTTTAACGCCGTTTGAAAGGTTTGAATCCACGTATTTAAAAAATTCCGTTCCCATTCCCATGCCTCTGAAGTCTGGGCGAAGGTAAAGTTCGTCAATCCAGAGCATCATGCCTCCCGATTCCTGAGAGTACATTTTTGACAAGACAGCATATCCTGCAACTTCTCCGAAATCGGATTCAAAAATATAACCGTCTAAATAAACATCCGAACGCACCATTTCCCGAAATGCCGCTTCAAAATGAGATGCGTCTACAGGTGCAATCACCGCATCGGAATGATAAAAATCAGTCGCCATTTCTTTGTAAATCGAATAGTCTTCCCTCTTTATTTTTCGTATCATTTGCTCTCCTTCGCTTATACCGCCGATTTTCAAATTTTTCGGCCTTTTAATCGGTGCTATGGCTCGATTATAAATTCCACGACCCCCATCGCTCCGATTGCAATACTGCCTCTCGGAAACACTACAACCGGATTGCCATCTTGCCCGATATAAAAAGACGTTTGTTCATCCACGGTATCAAACCCACCGAGTGATGCATCAAAAAAAGGCGTGCTCTCCCCGGATTCCAGCGGATAAGCTTCTATTTGTCGTTGGATGTCTGCATTGCACAGATCTATCCAATTATCCCCCAACAAGTCCCGTAAAGTCAATGTCTTGTTTTCCATTAAATCCAGATTGTAAAAAAACGTTTCCTGAAACGCACTGGCGATTGAAACATACGTCTCTATGACAAAGGAAACTCGCGTCTCGTTTTGGTATTTAATCTCGTAGGATACCGATACGGTATTTTCGCGTTCATCCCATTCTTCTTGACTGCCCCCTGTTTGTAGAAAAGCTTCTTTATATTCCTGAATGGCTTGATTGCCCTCTTCTATTTTTTCTTGCACGCGCATCTCTATTTCTTGGTTCATTTGATCCGAAAAATCATGCGTCGCACCGGGTGTTTGTTCAATGCCGGGTATGTCTACTTGGACCGTGGCATCTTCTTCCGATTCATGCCAACTTCTAACCGTCATCACCCGAAACAATCCGCCGACAATCGGCAATTCCCCTGCCGCATCCGCAAACGCAGGACTGAGGTTGAGTCCTGCTGCCAAGAGCACCAAACTCAGTGCACAGACTTCGAGAATGTTTTTATAATGTCTTCTGAATTTCCCGGCTCGTTCATGTCTCTCAATTTCCAGTCGAACACGATCGGCCAACGTTTCCGGAATATCAATCGAATTGTAAGCCTCCCCGGCACGCTTCCATTTATTCATAAGCGTCCTCCCCTTCCATTGTCACTCGCAACTTTTTCAGCCCCGTATACA
Source organism: Clostridiales bacterium (assembly GCA_030445805.1). Taxonomy (GTDB): domain Bacteria; phylum Bacillota; class Clostridia; order Peptostreptococcales; family Acidaminobacteraceae; genus JASUTA01. The sequence continues at coordinate 4,280 of JASUTA010000083.1, read as the reverse complement.
ATCTCGTCTTAACGGTATTGATATTACATCCCGTCACTTCGCTGATTTCTTTGAGTGAAAACTCCTCATAAAATCGCAAGCGTATAATGGTTTGAATTTCTGCCGGGAGTAAATCAACCTTTTTTTGAAGCGAATCATCTTGCGGTGTAGGGTCTTCGTAGGAACCCAAATCCAATTCTTCCGGAGAATAAAATTGCATGCGCCCTCTTGCGCGCAGTCGATCATAGCATTCATTGACCAATATGCGATAAAACCATGCCTTTAAAGCCTCAGCATTTCTGATATTCTGAAATTTTTCAAGCGCTTTACATACGGCGTTTTGAACCGCATCCAAAGCATCTTCCCGATTCAATAAATAGCTGTATGCCAATCGATAAAATTTTTCTTGATTTTCCACAAGGTATTCTGTCAATCTCTGATAACTGATCCTTAACAAAATTCAGTTTCCTCTCTTTCCTTGTCTCTTTAGTCAATAGACTGATTTCATCGCAAATTTGTTTTAATATTTATCTTATTTTTTTAAGTTTTTTTGACTCTTGTGAATTTATGACCATAAAAAAGCGCTCATTGAGAAAGCGTTCCGAATCATGTATTCTTTAACGCCGCTTTCTGGTATGAGCGCCTTATTATATATCATTTCTGTTTTTCTACATTTATATTAGCTATATTAACATTACATCCTTATATTTGCACAATAATTTCATCTATTTATACTGTCCCTATATCAGCGATAAAATAAAATCAATAATACCCGTTTCAACTTCTTCACGAATTTCAGGTTCATTATGAACTTCATGTCTGTATCCGGAATAGATTTTTGTTTTGACAGACTTTCCGGTATTCGCCAACCAATTGGCAGCCTGGTAAACACCTTCTCCATAGTTCCCAACCGGGTCCTGATCACCTGCGATCATATAAATCGGCACAATGGGCACTATATCTGCCCAAGCTTCACTGCCGATGTCTACCCACAGTTGCGCAAAATCATACAACGCCTGAACATTAGGCGGCATCTTAAAATTATTAAACGGATCGCGCGCATGATCCGCTACAACGCCAGGATCCGTTGCGATCCAATCATTTGGCGTCGTCGGATTAACGTATCTTTCGGTAAATCCCGCGAGAATCGCTTCCAAAAACTCCGGTTTAACGTCACTGCCGTGTCCCTCACTGACGAGTACTTTAAGCTGTTCGCTGATTTCAACCGTATTTTTTCGCAGTGCTGTCGTTCCGCAAAAAATAGCACCGTTTAACAAATCGCCGTATTTGGCGGCAAAATCGCGTGCAATCATAGAGCCCCAGCTATGTCCAAACATGACAAAAGGCAATCCGGGATATTTCTCAACCACGATATCGTGGAGTGTCTTCTCATCTTCAGTCGTCGTAGCATAGCCCTTGTAACCGTAGTCACCCCAAGTATTTGAAGCGGCTGCCGTAGCTCCGTGCCCAACGTGATCGTCCGCACAGACGACTAAGCCCGCATCTAGCATTTTGAGTATCAGGTGCATATAGCGTCTGGAATGCTCTCCAAAACCGTGAACCACTTGAACAATGCCTTTTGGTTCAACAATCGGCGTATAAATCCACCCTTTCACTGTGTCTCTTTCATTGAATGACGGAAAACTTATTTCATAAATTGCCATTTTCATCCCTCCTGATCGCTTCAGTAAAATTAAGGTTACTGTATTGCCTTTGGAGCTGAAACACTTGTTTTTTCCAAAATATAGCGTATCACTTTGATTTGCGGGCGTCAATAGCTCCTGCGCGTATAAAAAAAAGAGCGGCTTTACAGCCGCCCTTTCAATCTTTTTATTTTACGGACGCTTCATAGATGGATTCAATAGAAGCTTTCAACATGGCATCGAATGCTTCATCGCTCTGATCTGCACTGAGGCCTTGGGATAACGCACGAGAGAAGCTGGCGATCAAGCCCTCATTCCTCGCGAGTTTTTCATTGGCTTCACTTTGTGAATAGCCGCCTGACAAAGCCACGACGCGTACAACGTGCGGGTCATCCATCAATTCTTTGTAGAAATTGTCCACTGTCGGGATACTCAACTTAAACATGATGCGCGCCTCTTTGTCCAATTTTCCAAGCTGAACAAGCAGTTCCGCTTTCAGCAGTTTTTCTGAGGCTTCCTTATCGGCGCTGTTGATGTCCACTTCCGGTTCCAAAATCGGCACTAATCCGGCTGCCACAATTTGTTTTCCGATTTCGAATTGTTGTGCCACAATTTGTTTGATGCCTTCCGGATTCGCTTCTTTGATAACGGAACGCATTTTCGTGCCAAAGATATTCTTTTCAACGGCTTGTTTTAAAAGGCCTTCCAGGTCTGGGAAAGGTTTCATCAACTGAACACCATCTTTGAGTTCTGCCAGCCCCTCATCTACTTTGAGGAAAGGCACCACTCCTTTTTTCTCCCACAGAAAATCGGCTGTCGGAATGCCGTCTATCGTTCGATTCATTGTATTTTTAAATAAAATCGCTCCCAGAATATGCTCTGATGTAAAGGCAGGGCTTTTAATAATTCTGGTTCTCATCTCATGTACGAGATCAAACATTTCCTGATCGTTTGAGTAACGATCTTCAGAGATACCGTAAATTCGAAGTGCTTTCGGGGTACTGCCGCCGCTTTGATCCAATGCCGCAATAAATCCTTTTCCGCTGTGAATGCGATTCATTTGTTCCTTGTTCATAATAACAGTCCTTTCTTAATCGTCTCCGATTAAACGTTTTATGGTTGCTATGCCATAGGAAAATAAAATCCTATTGATCGATTCTTTGATCCATAACATTTATATCCAGAATCGCGTCCGCTCACACAGAATTTGCACAGTTCATTAAAGTTTTACAATAATCATCGTTTTTCTCTCTGATACGCCTCTTGTAAACAACAAAAAATCCATGCATCGGCTTTTGTTTCCGATACATGGATTCTTTTAAAATGGTGCAGGTGACAGGACTTGAACCTGCATGAAGTTGCCTTCACTAGAACCTGAATCTAGCGCGTCTGCCAATTCCACCACACCTGCAAATTTTAGGCACAAAATGATTATAACCTAAAGCCTGAATGTGTTCAAGCATAATTTTATATTTCCATAGACTTTTTAGGCAGAGGCGTTTGTATTTGTGCAGTTGCCATGCTCCAAGCTTTTTTGTTTTCGGATTTATACCCCATCTTTTTCTTATACATCTCACGATCCGCCTGAACAATCACCGCTTCCGGTAATTCGGTTTCATTTCCGTCATGCATCCAAATGCCATAGCTAAAATGCATGTCGAAAAGATGGTTTTCTTCCTCTTTTATGCGTTCGAGTTCCGACAGAACACGCTCAAAAATGGATTCGGCTTGTTGCTTGCGGATATCATAAAAGACAATCACAAATTCATCGCCGCCGTAACGCATGAGGAAATCCGATTTTCTAATATTTTTCTTAATTTCTTCAACCACTTTTGTGATGACGTAATCCCCTATATTGTGGCCGAATTGATCGTTCGTATCTTTGAGATCATCAACATCAACAAAACAAACGGCGATCTCAATATTTTTTCCTCGCGCTTTTTCAAAGAGACCGTGCAGGTACCGAATACCCGCCGCTTTATTAAAGGTCTGCGTCATGTCATCAAACTCGGATTGTTGCTTATATTGAATGAAGACATAAGTAAACAGCATGGTGACGGAAAAATAGAGCGTTATGAAAAAAGCGGAAACCCATTGAGAGGCCATCTGGACTTTATCCGAAAAACCGGGCGTAACAATCGTTTGACGCGTGACATAATACAAAATAATGGCCGCAACGGGCAACACGGCATTCATAACCATTAAGAGTATAATGCGTTTGTTGCACAACATGACCGACTGATAAATTTCGGCAAACAATGCCGACATTTTTCGAACAAGTATCGCAATCAAACCGTAGCCTACCAGTAGTGCCATATAAAGCGCCAACGATTCAGACCATTTTGACATCAACAGCAGTTTTGCAATCATGGTAAAACACCACAGCATCACAACAAACACAATATTCATCAAGATCCCATACGCCCAAAAGCGCTTTAGCAAATAGACATCAATGAATATTTGCGCCAGTAAAAAGACAAATGCCGCCTCCGCACCCGGTAATATACCCAGTACGATCATCGCCGCACCGGCCAATACCATCACACTCATTCCCGAAGACAACCTTCGATTTGTGAATCCGACTTGCTGTCTGCCAAGCTCATATTCAAAATAGCGCCACACCGAAATATGGAGTGCAAAAAAGAAAATAGAGAGCCA
>JASUTA010000082.1 GCA_030445805.1 Clostridiales bacterium | reverse complement strand
CCATGGACTGTTCCCCATTTGGTTTTCGCATATGCCAGAAGAGATTTGATACGCCGATGACAATGCAAGAAACGAGCAAAACCTGATAGTAAATCAAGATGGAAGTATAAAAGAGTGTGTCTGTAAAAAGCAAACAGATTATGTATAGAAAAGAACCGGCAATCGCTACTTTTGCGATAAACAAATGGAGGCGATCCGTCAATTTTTGTTTCAAATAAAGGGTTAGAAAAATGGTGAGCAGAGCCAAACTCATATATTCCAACATGAACGAAGTGCGGCCGGAGAGACTGTCGTAATCGGCCCAAACTTGACTTTGTAAGTATTCTCTGAGCACCATGGCCAGACACGCCAATGCAAAATAAAGTGTTTCCCTTGCAACGGGATTCAAGAAAAAGACAAAGAACAGAATCAATGCCGCAAAAAGAAGCGAGCCGATGATCAGGAGCCCCTCTACCTTGGAAAAAGGATCGGCTCTGAAAGCGGAGGAAGCTTTATGAACTGTGAGTGTCGCCAGGGAGGCGCCGTGCTTAAAATGAAAAAATTGTGCGCTGTTGAGAAGGATATCCATAGTCCCCTGGTTTGGGGTAGCATAGCATACGAGTGTGTTTTCCCAGACTTCCGTTTCCGATAGATTCGTTCCGACGGTTCCGGTTTCTCCGACGAGCGTACCGTTGACATAGGCGCGAAGCGCGTGACGCCCGGATACGGAAAATGTGAGAACATAGACGCTGTGATCGTCTTTCGGAAATGTCAAAAGGAAATGCTGAGAGAGATAATCTTTGCGAAGAATGTCCGATGTTTCGATGTGATCGGCAGTGGCGGAAATAAGCGTATCCGGCGTGAGTAAGATGTTTGGATAATAAAGAGGCCCCGGCGGTAAAACGACGATGGTATCGTCGTTCAATCCACCGGAGAGATCATAAACGCCCTCTTCTTCGTATACAGTATACTCACTGTAAGGGGTGGATTCCGCGTACAAGATTCTCATCGCAAACATTAAAACGAGCATTGTAAGGAGTGCGGCAACCACAATAAAAGCGAGGCGATGTTTTCTGAAAATAAAATGAAGCCGGTTATAGCGATTATTTGAAAAACGTATCATGAACGATCCTCTCAAATCTCTGAACTGGCTTCATTATATCACATTGATGTAATCTCCGAAATGCGATCAGGGGGCATAAAAGTCTTGTGTGTAGTAAACGTTGTAAGTTCCGCCAAATGCGACGCCGGCACCCATATAAGTCATTTCTCTCAGCAAGTTTTCGCGGTGTCCTTCGGAAGCGAGCCATCCGGCATGCACGGCAAAGACGTTGGGATACCCTGCAGCTATGTTTTCGGCTGCATAGCCGTAATCAATGCCATCTGCGAGAATGCGTTCAAAGGGGGATTCGCCGTCGGGGTTTGTATGGGAGAAAAAGTCGCGTTCGACCATATCTTCGCTATGAGCTCTTGCAGTGACGGCAATTGCATCGCTGTATGCAAGGGGATAAGTCCCCTGAGAGACACGGAAGACATTGGTGAGATCCAAAATTTCTTTTTCATAAGCCAATCGCAACGCGTCTGTCTGATTGCCGTAAATGCCGTTCATTTCAAGTTCCGAATCGGCATCGACGATCAGGAGAGCAAAGAGTTTTCCGCCATCTCCTGAATCAAAGTAAGCCGTGATATAGTCGCCGTCATTTTTGTAAGTGGCCATTTGATCTGTGTTGGGCTGAGTATATGCAATGCCTGATTTTGAAATGGTTTCGACGGGTGAGCCGAGTATATAAGAAACCCGAATCTTTGTCATGCCCAAAGTGAGCTCTAATTTGGATTCAAAAGCATTTGAGTAGACAAAAAGCGCTTTGACGCCGTCATCGCCAATCCCGATCATATAATAGTTCTCATACTGATTGTGATAAATCCACCAGTCGAAATCATAGGGGCTTGCATCCACGCGATTCGGTGAGCCGAGCGTTGCCGAAACCGTTTCGGCAGAGTCTCCGATTTCAATACCTGAAACGGCAAAGCTGGAACCGAGTGAAGCGCTAGGATCATCGGTCGTCGAATCTTCTGTTGTCGGGTCATCGGGGAGGCGGTCTTCATAGTCGAGGTATTTACAAATAATAACGGCAGCTTGAGCACGCGTGGCGCTCTCTGCAGGTCTGAACGTGGCATCCGGGAATCCTGTAAAGAATCCCAAAGACAGTGCCAAGGCCACGGATTCTGCGTATTCGGGAGAAACGGTGTCCAGGTCGGTGACGGCCGTTTGAATGTCGACAGCATCCCGGTCGGCTTGATCGGGAAGGTAGATATGAATCAAGATACTCGCCATTTCTTCGCGGGAAATGGGTGCATCGTAAGTACTGCGCGTGTTGTCGCCATATTCGTTTTCGGTGATGAGACCGGCATCGATGGCTGTTTGAATGTAAGGGGTTGCCCAGTAGTCGTCGGTTTCTGTGCTGAGCGTCATTTGAGAAGCATTGAGTATCATTGCGATGAATTCCGCTCTTGAGAGGACGCGATCCGGAAGGAATCGGCCGTCTTCATAACCCGAGATCATATGGAGTGCTTTGACGGTTTCAATGTAATCGGAAGCCCAGTGGCCCTCCGTATCCGAAAAGGATGCTGCAAAACTTTGAATCGGAAACACAATCATCAAAACCGACATTATAAGGGCAAAACGCTTTTTGAGCGCTTTTGAAAATGCAAACATGAGTTTTCTCCTCGTCATTTTGACTTTACGTTCTATTATATCCTATTTTGCTTACACGGAGATTACAAAACCATAAAGAATATAAGACAAACTCAAGACAATTCGGAAAATGAATTTAAAAAATCAATCCGAAAAATGAACGAGAATCAATTAGCCGAAATAATTTAATCCCAAATAGATGAGATAGAACAGGAGTAATAAAGCGCCTTCTTTTCGGTTGAGTGTGTGGTCTTTGTTCAGCGTAAAGGTCCTGAAAGAGATGAGTATAATCGCCATTGCAGGGAAGTGAATGTGGTAAAAGGCATCGGGAACGGTCAGCCCAAGTGGTGTGACGGCAGTCGATACGCCGAGGACAAAGAGAACGTTCAAAATATCCGCTCCGATGATATTTCCGATGGCGAGATCCCCATGTCCTTTTAAAACCGATTTGACGCTTGTCGTAAGTTCGGGAAGACTGGTTCCGAATGCGACCAGCGTAGCGGCGATGATGCTTTGAGAAATCCCCACGCGTGTAGCGGCGACTTCAACCGTCGGAATGAGGACTTTAGAGGATAAAATCACGATCGCCATACCGAAGAGCAAAAGAAAAAATTGCATCCAAGGATTGGCTCCTTCCGGTTCCTCGGAGTCGTTACTGTTTTCGACGGCTGCTTTTTTAGAATTTTTAAATGACCAGTACAGGTAGAGCACCAGTAAGCCTACCATAAAAATCCCCATGCTTTGGCGAATAACACCGCCGGAAACAAACGGCAAGGAGAAGACGATGAGTAGGGCGCCCGCTAAAATCTGGAGCCAGCTTTGAACGCGGATGGCTTCAAAATCAATGGCAATCGGCCGTAGAAGTGCGGTGATACCAACGATCAAACCGGTATCGGCAATAATAGAACCGACGGCATTCCCAAGTGCCAGATCCGGATTACCGTTGACGGCGGCCAGAACCGACACGGAAACTTCAGGAAGTGTCGTGCCGAGGGAAACGACGGTTGCGCCGATGACGGCTTTCGGAATATGAAGGCGCTTTGACAATGCAACGGCTTCATCAACGAGCAAATCTGCACCCCGGCTGAGCGTAAAAAGTGCAATGGCAATGACAACAAATAAAAGAAATGTAGGAAAGGTAGAAATAAGTTCCAGAATGAATTGATCCATATGCAGATGCCTCCTTAAGTGGTAAATAAAAACGGACCCGAGGGCCCAAGAGGGCGTGACAATAAAAAAACTCTACAATTCACTGATGAATTGTAGAGTCTCACACGATTAAAAAATCATTTAAGCCGGGATTTCTCCGTTCTGACGACTTAAATTCCCTAAAATAAGGCAGTTACTCCCTCTAACTTTTTAAAAATATCATAAAATGGTTAGGCTGTCAATGAGGGTGTTCATAAAAGAAAATGATTATTTTTGTGTTCTATGGTAAAATTATAACGGAGTTTTGTTGAGGCAGTGAAATTTGACTCGGTAAGATAAAAAACCCGGGGGAAGAGCCTTGAGCGAGGAGGCCTGCATGTTAGACATTCAATCAGTCAGTAAATCTTTTTCAGGGGCGCAAATATTAAATCGGGTTTCTCTGTCTGTTCGGCAAGCGGAGATTTTTTGCTTGCTCGGGCCGTCTGGAGCTGGGAAGACAACGCTTTTAAACATCGTGTCTGGCCTAATGCCGGCCGATGAGGGGCAAGTTGAGACCCTTGCGAAACGAACGGCTTATGTGTTCCAAGAAGATCGCCTGTTGCCGTGGATGACAGTCAGGGAAAATATCGAATTGGTCAATGAAAATCTGTCGAAAACGGATTTGGATGCGATTTTAGACGAAATGGATTTGCTGAAATCGTCGGAAATGTACCCGGAAGCACTCAGCGGCGGCATGCGACAACGGGTGGCAATCGCCAGGGCTTTTGCGTATACGCCGGACTTGCTGCTCATGGATGAGCCGTTCAAGTCTTTGGATTTTTCACTTAGAGCGCGATTAATTGAAGCGCTGCTTAAAATATGGGGTAAAAACCAAACGACAGTATTTTTTGTCACTCACGATATGGATGAAGCGCTTTGGATTGCAGATCGGATTGCCATTTTAGGCAAATCACCCGCAGGCATTGTGAAGACTTTTGAAGTGGCGCGCCCGCGACAGTTGACCGGAGAAGAACACGAAGCAATGAAACGCTATATTCAAACAATTTGGGAGGAAGACTTATGAAAAAAGTAATCAGCCTCTTGATGCTGATCGCCCTTTTGAGCGTCACCGGCTGTCAAGCGGGAACGGAAACGACGGCAGTTGCAACCACGGAAGCGGCTGTGACAACTGAGGCGACAACGGTTGAAACAACCGAAGCCGCACCCGAAGTACCGGAAAGTATTCGAGTTATTGCACCGGAAGGGGCACCGACTTTTTCGATGCTTCAATTGATCTATGAGACACCGGATATTTATAACGGCGTTGAAGTCGATTATGAGAGCATCGCGGCAACGGATTTGCTCAGTGCCGAAATTATTGCGGGAAATGTTGATTTTGCGGTTGTGCCGACCAATTTGGCCCTGAATCTTTATAACAAAGGTGTGCCTTACAAATTAGCCGGTATTGCAACGCAGGGCAATTTGTACATGGTGACTTCGGAAGACATCAGCACTTGGGACGATTTAAGGGGAAAAGAAGTCTACATGATCGGTCAGGGACTTGTTCCGGACCTCATTTTCAGATATTTGCTCCAGGCAAACGGACTGGATCCTGAAAACGACCTGACCATTACTTATCTTGCGGGAACCACAGAAGTCGGGCCGACGTTTATTGCCGGAAAATCAACCATCACCATTATGCCGGAGCCGGTTCTTTCGACGCTTCAGGCCAAAGGCATTGACTTCAAGGTACTCTTCGATTTCCAAGAAGAATTTTCAAAAGCCAGCGGATTTGAAGGCGGCTATCCTCAAGCGGGTATTCTCGTCAAAAATAGCACCGCTGAGACCTATCCGGAATTGGTAGATGCTTTTCTTCAAAGTTTTGAATCGGCAACGGTTTGGCTGAACGAAAATCCGGATCAAGCAGGCGTGTATGAAGAATCTTTGGAACTCGGAATTCCGGCCGCTATTTTTGAAAAAGCCATTCCGGGACTCAACATTCATTATGAATCGGCTCAAAGTGCGGCGGAAAAACTGATGGCTTTTTATGAAATATTACCAATAGAGACGATCGGCGGAGCCCTTCCGGATGCCGGATTCTATTATGAAGGACAATAGATTATGAAACGTACCGTCCGAGAGTGGCGCTATGGCGCTTTGGCGATTTTAACGTTGATCGGCTTGTGGCAGGCGGCATCTCAAGCGCTCCAAAAACCCTATATTTTGCCGTCACCGGCGCTGACACTCTTTTCGCTTGCGGACTTATTCGGCGAAACGGGATTCTACATCGCCTTTGGATATACGATGGCGCGCCTTTTGATTGTTTTGTCAATCAGCATGGGGCTTGGAACGCTCCTTGGTGTCTTTGCGGGGAAACTCTTTCCCGCAGAAGCGTTGATGCGTCCGATCGTTCAGGTTGCCAGATCCCTTCCCACCATTGTCCTTATTGTTTATGTCGGATTGTGGATGTCCGGGTTTTGGGCGCCGATTTTTGTGACGGTACTGATCACCTTTCCTGTGGTGTACGGCAATGCGCTCGAAGGCTATAAGCGCATGGATAGAAAGTTGGTTGAGATGGGGCGGTTGTATCGGCTTTCGCGATTTAAAATGATGAAAGCCATTTATTATCCGTCTGTAAAACCGTACTTACAGAGCGGTTTTTCGGCGATTCTCGGATTGGGGCTCAAAGTCGTTATTGCTTCCGAGATTTTGAGTCAGACACCGAATTCGCTTGGGCGCCTATTCCAAATTGCCCGAATGAACGTTGAGACCCCGCGTGTGATCGCTTTGGCGCTCTTTACCGTGAGTGTGGCCATTGTGTTTGAATATCTTTCAAAACGAGGATTTGACAGAGTGTGAGAGGTGAGACAGTTGGATTTAAGATATTTGTATCAGTGGGAAACGATTTTGGAAAAACCGGATGCCAAAGAGGCGAGGAGCTTTTTAGAAGAAGAGCTTAAGCTCATTAAGGCCGGTTTTAAAACGCGTGTCGTTCCGGGAGAAAGCGGGTTTTGCCTGCAAGTCCCACTCAAAGATGCAGAAGTCGCCGAAGATTTTTTAAAAGGACGCGTCCGTGAAGTCATCGATAAACCACGGGAGATCTATCACGTCTTTGACAAAGATCTCAATTACACCAATAAAAATCTCGATTCGGAATGCGAACGTGAAGGGATGAAATTTGTCGGAATCGGACGGTTTTGGTTTTTGGCCATTATTTTATTATTTCTCTTAGTGTTGCTAAGGTTTGTAGAATTTTAACAAATAAAAAATAAAGTAAACAGATCCCCTAGGCTTTTGGCACGCTTTGTGCTAGAATATGGACATGGGGATCGTTTATTTTTTTTGCATCTTTAAGTTAAAGTTTTAACAAAACGGAGGGATAATAATGAGATTTGAACTCACAAATGAGGACCTCATGATGCGTGAACTGTTCAGAAAGTTTACACAAAATGAGGTAGAACCAATCGCTGCGGAAATTGATGATGAGGAAAAATTTCCGGAAGAAACTGTTAAAAAAATGGCGAACTTAGGCATGCTTGGCATTCCGTTTCCGAGAGAATACGGTGGTGCCGGCGGAACCTACTGGCAGTACATCAATCTGGTGGAAGAGCTTGCAGTAGCTTGTGCCACGACGTCTGTTGTAGTTTCTGCACATACGTCGCTGTGCGCGTCGCCGATCTATGAATTCGGTACAAAGGAACAGAAAAAGAAATACCTCGTGCCGCTTGCCTCAGGAGAGAAGTTGGGTGCCTTCGGATTGACCGAACCGAATGCCGGAACTGATGCCGCAGGGCAACAAACGACAGCCGTCAAAGAAGGAGACCATTACATCCTCAACGGCAGTAAAATTTTTATCACCAATGCAGGATACGCAGACACCTATATTGTTATGGCAATGACAGACAGAAGCGCAGGCCTCAAAGGCATCTCGGCTTTTATCGTCGAGTCGGACTTTGAAGGATTCAGCGTGGGTAAGAAAGAATCCAAAATGGGCATCAGAGGTTCCAGCACCTGTGAATTGATTTTTGAAGATTGCAAAGTGCCGGCTGAAAATCTGCTCGGCGCAGAGGGCAAAGGCTTTAAGATCGCGATGATGACACTCGACGGCGGGCGCATCGGAATCGCGGCACAAGCACTCGGAATCGCTCAAGGCGCTTATAATGAAACCGTAAAATACGTCAAAGAAAGAAAGCAATTCGGCAGATCGATTGCTGCCTTCCAAAATACGCAGTTCCAGATTGCCGACATGAAAACTAAGCTTGAAGCCGCGCGTTTTCTTGTCTATTATGCCGCTTACATGAAGCAAAACAAACAGCCATACAGCCAAGCCGCTGCAATGGCAAAACTCTATGCTTCGGAAGCGGCAATGGAAATCACGACAAAAGCCGTTCAACTTCACGGCGGATACGGCTACACCAGAGAGTATCCGGTTGAACGCATGATGCGTGATGCCAAAATCACGGAAATCTATGAAGGAACCAGCGAAGTTCAACGCATGGTCATTTCAGCGACAGAGTTGAAGTAATGGAGGGCGAGATCATGAAAATAGTAGTTTGTATTAAACAAGTTCCGGATACAAATGAGGTCAGATTGGACCCTAAAACCGGGACCTTGATTCGAGACGGTGTACCGAGCATCATCAATCCGGATGATAAAGCCGGCCTTGAAGCCGCACTTAGATTGAAAGATGCCTATGGCGCACATGTGACGGTTGTTACCATGGGACCGCCGCAAGCCAAAATAGCATTGCAGGAAGCGTATGCCATGGGTGCTGATCGCGTGATTTTACTCACCGATCGCGTCTTTGCTGGAGCGGATACACTGGCGACTTCGACGACGATTGCCGCCGCTATCAAAAAACTGGATTACGATTTGGTAATCACCGGCAGACAAGCCATTGACGGTGATACGGCTCAAGTGGGACCGCAAATTGCGGAACACCTTGGGTTGCCGCAGATTTCGTATGTCTCCGATTTTGAAAACCATGGGGACTACGCCGTTGTAAAACGCGTCTTTGAAGACGGGTTCCAAAAAATCAAAGTAGGCTATCCTTGCCTGATTACGACGCTCAGTGAAATGAATGAAGCGCGATATATGAATATTCGCGGGATTTTGGACGCAAACCGCGTTTTGGAAATTGAAACGTGGCAATTTAGCGACATTGATGCGGATATTGAAGAAATGGGACTCAAAGGCTCTCCGACGAAGGTTAAAAAATCCTTTACCAAAGGGGCAAAACAAGCCGGTAAAGTGCTGGAAGGCACTCCGAAAGAACTGGCTGTGGCCATTGTCGACAAATTACACGAGAAGTTTATTATCTAGGAGGGCGTCATGAATCAAAAAGATTATAGCGGTGTTTTGGTGTTCGCGGAACAACGCAGCGGCGAAATCCAAAACGTTTCATTGGAATTACTGGGCAAGGGAAGAAAAATTGCAGACGAACTCGGCGCATCGCTGATGGCGGTGCTCCCGGGAAAAGATATGAAAAAACACAGCCGATTGCTCATTGAATACGGTGCGGATCAAGTGGTGCTCATCGAGGATGATTCCCTCAGTATTTATATGACGGAACCGTATACACAAGCAGTGGTTCAAACCATTGAGACTTATAAACCGGAAGTGGTTCTCTTCGGAGCGACTTCTATCGGACGGGATCTTGCACCGAGAGTATCGGCGCGTATCCGCACCGGCCTTACGGCGGATTGTACATCACTTGACGTATCGGAAGATAAAATGCTTTTGATGACGCGTCCTGCATTCGGCGGGAACATTATGGCGACGATTGTCTGCCCCGACCACAGACCGCAAATGTCTACGGTTCGACCGGGCGTTATGACCAAGATGGAACGCGACGCATCCAGAGTGGGAGAAGTCATCGAATCGGATTGGAAACCGGAACGTAACACGCAATGGGTTGAGGTACTTTCTTTTGAGCAGGAAACGGATGAAAAACAAGACATCCAAGAGGCAACGGTGCTTATTTCAGGCGGCCGCGGTGTCGGTTCCGCAGAAAACTTCGGCGTCCTGTATGATCTCGCCGACGAACTCGGCGGCATGGTTTCTGCATCCAGAGCGGCTGTTGACAGCGGCTGGATGGATCACGAAAGACAAGTTGGCCAAACCGGAAAAACAGTAAGACCGAATCTGTATTTTGCATGCGGTATTTCGGGTGCCATTCAGCACGTTGCCGGAATGGAAGAAGCCGATTTCATCGTAGCGGTTAACAAGGATAAAAACGCAAAGATTTTCGAAGTGGCAGACCTGGGGATTGTGGGGGATGTTCACAAGATTATTCCGCTGTTGACGGAAGAAATCAAAAAGATCAATGAAAGTAAAAAAGTAAAATAATGAGTGCCAACCGGCTGAAAGCATTCTTACCAAATTCTAATCTGCGGCTAACGCGTTTTACACCTTATTCCTTTATGCTGTAAACAGAAAAGCCTATTATGGGATGGAGGGACAAAGATATGTTAAGCGCAATAATCGTTGTAGGCGTTTTGGCGTTTGTGTTAAATCGAAGAGGATACAGCATCGAAAAAATGATGCCTATTCTCATCGTAGCCGGATTGATTGCATTTTTTATACCGGTTGTCGGGATTATCGCATGGCCGTTTAAGCTGATCGGCGGTATTTTACACGCTGTTATCGGGGCGACGGGTGCGATTATCGGCGGAATCGGGGGTATTGTCGGCGGTATTGTCGGTATCGTCTTTGGAGTCGTCGGGGCGGTCGTTGGTCTGGTTCTCGGACTGGTCGGTCTCGCATTGGCTCTGGCAGCAGCTTTTGCACTGCCGCTTTTAGCAGTTTTCATCTTACTGCGACTCGTGTTTTGATTCAGGCTCTGAAAGCATCGTTATGTGATGCGGCTCTTTCGGGGTCACAAAAAAATGAAAGGCTGTTTCCGATTCAATCATTTGGAAACAGCCGTTTTTTTATGTGAACAATCAATTGACGTAATCGATGATCAAACGTGCAGGCTCTTTAATATCGAAGACTTTATAATAAGAAGCATCTTCAAAAGTAATGGTAATCTGAACACTGCCGTCTTGCGGGAATGTCGATGTGAAAGCACTGATGCCGCCCAAGTCCTTTGGATTGACAGAAGCAATATTGGCGATGCTCTGCACGGTCAATGTAAGGGTCTTGCCGTCGGAACCGATGACAGCGCTGTAATCGGGACATTTATCCGCGGTTGTTCCGTCGGGATTTTTAAAATCAAGCACGAGGCGCTTGTACGTGGTATTGTCTCCATAACGGACGGAGGCAATATCTGTACCGGTTGTGCCGTAACCACCCGAGAAGGTTCCTGAAGCGAGGTAACCTTCCGGTGCTTCACCGGATGAGGCTACAGTTGTAGACTGAGTGGCCGCCTGAGTGGTAGTTTGTGTTTGTGTGGTTGTTTGCGCGTTTGTT
>JASUTA010000081.1 GCA_030445805.1 Clostridiales bacterium | reverse complement strand
CACTTAATGTGAAAGACGGTTACATAGGAATTGAAAACAACAAGCCCGATGCCATCGAGAAGGTAACTGCCGCCGCTAAAGGAACCGGCATTAAAGTTGTTGCACTTAGAACAAAGTACCCGCAAGGGGCTGAAAAGCAATTGATTTTTGCTTGTACCGGACGTCAGATCCCTTCTGGCGGACTGCCGATGGATATCGGTGTTGTCGTCAATAACGTTGCGACGGCAGCTACGATTGCAAATGTTTTCCAAACGGGTATGCCGCTTGTCGAAAGAATTTGTACGGTTACCGGAAAAGCGATTAAATCACCTAAGAACATCCGTTTCAAAGTAGGAACGCCGCTGAACAAGCTGATTGAATTCTGCGACGGCTATGCGGAAACACCGGGAAAATTATTGCTCGGCGGACCGATGATGGGGGTTGCTCAGGCTACTGACAGTCTTCCTGCAATGAAAAACACTTCCGGTATTTTGGTATTTGGTGAAGCGGATGCAAAGCTTCCCGAAGCGACTGCCTGCATTAAGTGTGGGAAATGCGTGAGCATTTGTCCGGCTTTCCTTGAGCCGATTCAAATCAGCGCTTACTCGCTTCTTCAGAACTTTGAAAAAGCAGAAGCGTTTAACGCTCTGGACTGTATTGAATGTGGATCTTGTTCGTTCATTTGTCCGGCTAAACGTCCTTTGCTTCAATCGATTCGCGTTGCTAAACGTGAAATTCTGGCCAAGAGACGGAAGAAATAGGGGGGAATAAGATGGAGTCAAGATTAAGAGTCTCATCATCACCTCATATTCGTTCAAGTGAATCGACACAGCGCATTATGAGGGACGTTACCATTGCTCTGCTTCCGGCAGCTGCTTTTGGTGTTTACAACTTTGGAATGAACGCATTTATTATTTTAGCTTTATCCGTGCTCACTGCCGTTGGCGCTGAAGCACTCAGTCAAAAGGTACGCGGCGTTGAGATTACCGTTTCGGATTTCAGTGCTGTCGTTACCGGCCTTTTGCTCGCGATGAACTTGCCGTCTTCGGCACCGTTCTGGCTGCCGATCGTCGGTAGTGCCTTTGCGATTATCATCGTTAAGCAAGCATTCGGCGGTTTAGGACATAACTTCATGAACCCGGCTCTTGCAGCACGTGCAATGCTCGTTGCTTCTTGGCCGGTTCAAATGACGACATGGACTTCTGTCGGTGTTGATTCAACAAGCTCTGCAACGGTTCTCGGTATTCTTAAAGAAGGTCTTGATGTACCTCTGCCGAGCCTTTCAAGTGCCCTGATCGGAACAATGGGCGGTTGTATCGGAGAGACGTCGGCGCTTTTGATTATCTTAGGCGGTCTCTACTTGATTTACCGCGGTGTGATTTCAATAAAAATTCCTGCAATATATATCGGAACATTTACAGTTCTCACGCTGATTATTACCGGTTTTGATGTTTACATGACAGTGCTTCAACTCCTCGCCGGCGGCTTGATGCTCGGTGCTTTCTTTATGGCAACCGATTATGCGTCTTCTCCGATTTCTCCGAAAGGTCAAATTTATTATGCAATCGGCATGGGCGTTCTGACCGTTATCATCCGTTTTTACGGTGGATACCCGGAAGGGGTTTCTTATTCAATCCTGTTGATGAACGTTGCTGCACCATTGATTGATAAATTTACAAAACCTCATGTGTTCGGAGGTGCTAAGAAATGAAAGAAATCTTAAAGCCAGGTGCCGTACTACTTATTATTTGCGTGATCGCCGCTTTTGCGCTCGGGATGGTCAATGAGTTGACCGCAGACCGAATTGCCGATCAACGCGCCGCAAAAAATGAAGTTGCGAAGCAAGCCGTTTTACCGACTGCCGCAAGCTTCACTGATTTAGGCGAAGATGCACTCGCTACGGTTGTTGCAGATTATGCGCCGGTTACCGGAGTTTACATAGGGGTAGATGCCTCAGGTGCAACAGTCGGATATGTTTTCAAATCTACGCCGAGCGGCTTCGGCGGACCGGTTGAAGTCATTACCGGTATCGATATGGAAGGCAACATCACAGGCCTTCGAATCGGAAGCCACTCTGAAACGCCGGGTCTCGGTGCGAAATCCGTTGAACCTGCGTTTTATGAGCAATTTGCCGGAAAGAGCGCCGATACTTATGTCGGAGTTTCTAAAACGTCGGCAGAAGGCAATGACATTCAGGCAATTACCGGTGCAACAATTTCTTCATCGGCCATTGTCAGTGGCGTCAACGCTTCTATCGATGCGTACCACATGCTCGTAGAAGGGGGGAACGGCAATTGAAAATTAAGAATTTCACCAATGGTCTGGTTAAAGAAAATCCGACTTTCGTTCAATTGTTAGGGATGTGTCCGACACTCGCTGTTACGACTTCATCTGTTAACGGAATCGGTATGGGACTTGCGACCACCGCGGTTCTCGTTTGTTCCAATATGGCAATTTCTTTGATTCGAAAAGTGATACCGAGCAATGTCCGTATCCCGGCATACGTTATTGTTATTGCCAGCTTCGTTACGGCAGTCGGAATGTTGATGGAAGCATTTTCTCCTGACCTTTACGATGCACTCGGACTCTTTATTCCTTTGATCGTTGTAAACTGTATCATCCTCGCACGTGCAGAAGCATTTGCTTCTAAAAACAATATTGGGGATTCAATGCTCGACGGTTTGGGAATGGGTCTCGGTTTTACAATGTCTTTGACAATTCTCGGTTCTGTAAGAGAATTCCTCGGAAACGGAAGCGTTTTCGGTATCTCATTGCTCGGCTCTTCTTATCAGCCGGCACTTATTATGATCTTGCCGCCGGGCGCATTCCTTGCCCTTGGCGTTTTGTTGGCACTTTACAATTCTCGTAAAATGAAGAAAGCAAACTAGGGGGGTGCAGTCATGGAAAATGCAAGTATTTTTGTGATTATGGTCAGTGCCGTCCTCGTTAACAACTTTGTTCTTTCAAGATTTTTGGGGATTTGTCCGTTCCTCGGGGTTTCAAAACAAGTTGAAACCGCTTTTGGGATGGGTATGGCCGTTACATTTGTTATGACCCTTTCAGGGATCATGACGTATTTAGTCGATAAGCTTTTACTTTCAAACTACGGACTTGAGCACCTTCAAACGGCAGCGTTTATTTTGGTTATCGCTTCGCTGGTACAGTTCGTTGAAATCGTACTTCAAAAAATGAGCCCGACGCTCCATCAAGCACTTGGTGTTTTCTTGCCGCTGATTACGACAAACTGTGCGGTGCTCGGTCTTTCTTTACTCAATATTCAATACAAATTCAATCTCGTTCAGACGATTGTGCATTCGTTCTTCGCTGCAATCGGTTTCTCGCTTGCGATCGTACTCTTCGCCGGGATCCGCGAAAAACTTCAAACTTCTGATGTACCGAAACCCTTCTTGGGCTTCCCGATTGCATTGATTACTGCCGGCCTTATGTCTATAGCCTTCTTAGGCTTTACAGGCCTCGTATAAGAAAGGACGGATACCATGAATATGAATTTGGTTATTTTGGCTTCTGTCAGCCTTGGTGTCATGGGGCTCATCTTCGGAATTATCTTGGCGTTTGCTTCCAAGAAATTTGCCGTAGAAGTGGATCCGCGTGTCTCTGAAGTGCGTGAAGTCGTTCCCGGTGCCAATTGTGGCGCCTGCGGCTATCCGGGATGTGACGGCTTTTCAAATGCCGTTGTAAAAGGCATCGCACCTGTTAATGGGTGCCCTGTCGGCGGTGCGGCCGTTGCAGCGAAAGTTGCAAAAATTATGGGTCTTGAAGCAGAAAGTTCAGTTAAGAGAGTGGCAAAAGTAAAATGCGACGGCCACGCTGAAAACTGCAGCAATCGTTATGATTATCAAGGCATTGACAGCTGTCTTGCGGCAAATATGCTCAATGGCGGTCCTAAATCTTGTTCTTTCGGTTGTATGGGATTGGGTTCTTGTGTTGCGGTTTGTCCGTTTGATGCGATTCACATCAATGACAAAGGTCTTGCTGAAGTGGATCCTGAAAAATGTACAGCTTGCGGCAAATGTATTGAAACTTGCCCGAAAGATGTCATCAGCCTCGTTCCTTATGAGCAATTGACCATTGTTACTTGTAACAACAAAGACAAAGGCCCTCAAGTCAAGAAAAACTGTAAAGTGGCTTGTATCGCTTGCGGTATGTGCGAACGCAACTGCCCGCATGATGCGATCCATGTCGTTAACAACTTGGCTGAAATTGATTACAGCAAGTGTGTAAACTGTATGATTTGTGTCGAAAAATGTCCGACAGGCGCCATTCAGGGTGATTTGTCTTTGAGAAAGATGGAAGCTTAATTCCATTCGATTAAAGAGTGGCGGATATTTATAAGATAGAGTGTGCGGTTGATAGACGGTAAAGTCTAAAATAGAAAAGCCCTTCGCGGAGATGCGAGGGGCTTTTTTTCGGTATTTCTTTGGGATTATAGAAGATTTTAACGGTTAACTAGATTCCTATTTAGTCATTGAATATTTAGATAAATTCATCTATTTCTACCTGTGTTTTTCTTGTAATTAAAGGAACATGATGCTAAACTAATACATAGGCCGGAAGTGCAAAAAAGCTGGCCGGAAAGAAAAAAACGGTTCTTAAAAATGTAAAAATATGTTAAAATTAAGGGGTCGTTATGAGAGGTAAAAGCAATGATCGCTTAGTCCTGCTGGTATTGATTCTCGTAGGTGCGATCTTTGGCAGTTTAATCGGTTCAGCCTTTGGTGGGGCTTTGCCGATACTGAATTACGGTAAAACCATTGGCGTGGATCCCTTTGTAGTCGATCTCAACGTGATCGTTTTAACTTTCGGTCTGAAGTTGAGTCTGAATTTGGCCGGCATTATCGGCATCATCATTGCATTTTTCATTTATAGAAGGCTATGAAGATTATACTTGCATCCGGGTCCCCGAGAAGGGTTGAACTCCTAAAACAATTTCACATGGATTTTGAAGCCGTACCGAGTACGTTTGAAGAGCACCATGAAAAGATGGATGCTCCGGCTGTGACGGTTATGGGACTGGCTTTTTCAAAAGCGTTTAACGTCGCTCAAAAATATCCGGATGCACTCATTATTGCTTCGGATACGATTGTTTACGAAAACGGTATTTTGGGAAAACCTGTGAACCGTCAAGAAGCGGAGTCAATGCTTCGAGCTCTCAGCGGAAAAGACCACGCTGTTTATACAGGCGTTGCGTTAATTCGGCTGAGCACCGATCAAAAGATCGTTGACTATGCCAGTACAAAAGTGGTTTTTAATGCACTTTCCGAAGAACGCATTCAACGCTATTTGGATACGGGAGAAGCATTTGATAAAGCAGGGGCTTACGGTATTCAAGGCTATGGATCGGTACTTGTGGATCATATAGAAGGAGACTTTTTCAACGTCATGGGATTACCGCTCTCTAAATTGGATTTTTTGCTTAGAGCACATTTTGGGTTTGGGTTGCTTTAAGCTTTTGAGAGGAGATCCCCCTTGTTAAAAGATATGCCCATAAATGAACAGCCGAGAGAAAAACTGCTTGAAGGCGGTGTGGAACGGCTTTCAACAGCAGAGCTACTCGCGATTGTCCTAAGAACCGGGTCGAAAAATCGTTCTGCGATTCAACTGGCATTTGATATTATGGCACAATGCCGTGATGATGTTTCCGAGATCGCGGGATTGAGTGCCGAAGAACTGTGTCGATTTGAAGGCATCGGAGAATCAAAGGCATGCCAAATTCTTTCTGCCATTGAATTGGGGAGGCGTGTGCATTCAGGTCATGTAAGACGAGGCTATCGAATCGGGAGCCCTGAAGACGTGGTTGCCTTTTTTCAAAGTGAATTATCCGGCTTAAAAGTTGAAAAATTTATTGCCGTGTTATTGGATACAAAAAATCAGATTATCAATTGGGAAGTGGTTTCTGTAGGCAGTTTAAACGCTTCCATCGTGCATCCGAGAGAAGTTTTTGTTCGGGCGGTTCGGAAAAGCGCGGCTTCCATTATTGCCGTTCACAATCATCCGTCCGGTGATGTGACGCCGAGTACGGAAGATCGCAATTTGACGATTCGCTTGACAGAAGCGGGAAAATTGATGGGCATCACGCTTTTGGATCATTTAATTATCGGTAAAAATACTTATTATAGTTTTAAGGAACATGAATTGATTTAAGTCAAAAGGACTGAAAGGAAAAAAGAGTTATGAGATTTGGATTGTTTTATAAACAACTCGGCATTGATTTAGGGACGTCTAATACTTTGGTATGCGTCAAGGGAAAGGGGATTGTCGTCAGAGAATCTTCAGTAGTAGCTATCAACGACAAAGGACAGGTATTGGCTGTCGGACGTGAAGCCAAAGAAATGATCGGAAAAACGCCGGGACAAATTCGCGCGATTCGCCCGCTAAAAGACGGTGTCATTGCCGATTTTGACATTACACAAAAGATGATTAAGTATTTTATCAATAAAGCGGTTCCGAATATCAACTTCTTTACCGGGGCAAAAGTTGTTGTTGGTATTCCGTCTCAGATTACGGAAGTTGAAAAGCGCGCTGTTTATGAGGCGTCTCTTTCAGCTGGGGCAAAAGATGCATTTTTGATTGAAGAACCAATGGCTGCTGCGATCGGTGCTGATCTTCCGATTACTGAGCCTACCGGAAGTATGATCGTAGACATCGGCGGTGGTACAACGGAAATAGCCGTTATTTCTCTCGGTGGGATTGTAACGAGCCGTTCAATTCGAATCGCAGGGGATGAACTGGATGATTCAATCGTCAATTATGTGCGTAAAAAATACAGTTTGATGATCGGTGAGCGTACGGCAGAAAATATCAAAATGAGTATTGCCTGTGCCATGGCGCCGGCTCAAGAAAAAATTTATGAAGTAACCGGTAGAAATCTTGTGACCGGCCTTCCGAATACGCTTCAACTCCAATCCAGTGAAATTTTTGAAGCCATTAAAGAGCCGATTCAATCCATTGTAGAAGGCATTAAATTGACACTTGAAAAAACGCCACCCGAACTTGCGTCCGATATTTATCAATCGGGTATCGTTCTCGCCGGCGGTGGCGCTTTGCTGACGGATCTTGATAAACTCATTAAACAAGAAACCGGTATGCCGGTTCGCATTGCGGAAAATCCGCTGGACTGCGTTGCACTCGGAACGAGTAAAGCGGTTGAGAGCTTCAATGAGCTCAAAGATGTTTTCATCAGTTCTAAGTTACTCTAGTTAAAAAATGGGCATGAAAGCGAATCGGTGGACAAATGGGTGAACGTTATAAAAAATTTTTCCTCACGACAGCAGGCATTTTTCTCATTCTCATTATGGTGCTTTCCTTCGGCGGACGCGATCGCGTTACCGCCATCGAAAGCGGCCTTGGGTCTGTGATTCTGCCTGTTCAGCGGTTCTTGACCGGTCTTGGAAATTTTATATACGATAAAACGGAGCCGATTGTCAACGTTCTCAACTATAAGACGCTTAACGAGAGCTTGTCTGATGAAAATGCTTTTTTGAAAGAGCAAATCGTCAGTCTGACAATGGCACAAAAAGAAGCCAATGAACTCAATGAACTTAAGTCGGCACTCAACTATGTAGATCGTTCGGGTGCCGAAACTTATATATCCTGTAGTGTGATCTCAAAAGATACCGGAAACTGGTACAATATGTTTACCATCGATGCCGGCGCCAAACAAGGGGTCACCAAAAACAGTACGGTTATTAATGGTGAAGGACTTGTCGGCCTGGTCTATGAAGTCGGAGAAGAGTGGTCAAAGGTTATTGCGATTATCGATCACCGTTCTTCTGTCGGATTTGAAATGTTACGCGTGACGGATGATTATGACGGTGTTTTGAGTGGAACGACCAATTATGATCTTTTGGGTGAACTCTATGACCCTCAGGCAAAAGTTTCCGTCGGCGATTATATTGTAACATCCGGCCTCGGCATCTACCCGAAGGGGATCCTCATCGGCAAGATTTATGAGGTGGTGGAAAATAAGGATCTTATACTCAATCGCATTAAGGTTACACCGGCTGTCGACTTTAAGCGCATCAATAAAGTCATGGTTATTCCATATTCTGAAATTGAATCGGAAAGTGCTTCCGATACGGAAGATCCGTTTGAAATTTTAGATGAAATTCAGGAAGATACGACAGGGGGCGAGTAGATGAAGCTGCGTTATGTCGTCCTACTGGCCTTAATTAATTTTATCCTTTCCAGTACACTCTTTCAGATTTTTCGCATCAATGATACATTGCCAAATCTGGTGATTGTGTTCTCCGTTGTTCTTTTAGCGCTTACTTCCGAGCGCGATGCTTATGTTTTTGCGGCAATTTCGGGTGCGCTCCAAGACGTTTTTCTCGGGCGTATGCTCAGCATCAACCTGATTTTATACATTGCCGTAGTCTATTTGGCATCGCGTTTGATTGTTGTGCTTTTCAAAGGCAATTACATCACGCCTGTATTTTTGATTGCCGGATGTACGCTCTTTTATCATGCGACATTCTATCTTATTGTATTCTTCTTTCAGGCAACAGTTCCTTTGAGTCTTATTTATCATAAGATACTCACAGAAATTATTTATAACAGCGTTCTGGGAATGCTGATTTATTCGCGTATATTCAAATGGGTCTACGGTTACAAGCTGGGGGATTACAATGCGTAATTTTTTGACAGACAGAAAAAATCACATCGTGCTTGCCTTTTCGCTCGTTTTTATCTTCTTGGGTTACAGCCTTTATGACGTAACGATTACAAATGGCCAAGAATACTACGAAAAATCTATCAACAATCGAATTAAGAAGATTGAAACCCTTGCAAAGCGTGGAGAAATCTATGATCGAAACGGAACGATTTTGGCGACCAGTGAAATCGGATTTGTGGTTGAGCTCAACAGCAGCTTGATTCCATCGGATTCCTTTTCTGAGGTTGCCATTTCCATTTATGATTTTTTGGCGAATCAGGGCGAAGCAAATTTGGAATTCCCGATTTACATTGAAAACGGGGAATACAAGTATCGATATGATGAAAACATCAAGAATTGGTTGACCAGCAATGGTTATGACGAAACTTGGACAGCGGAAGAAGTTTTTGACGATGTTCGATCGGCTAACTATATTGATCCGGAACTCAGCAACTATGAAGCCTATCGCATTTTGTACAACCAGGGCAAATATATGCCGATTTCCAGCTCGCGTCTCCAGTTCCTTGAAGAAATTTATAAGGAAAATTTCTTCAAGATGTATGGCATCGATGAAGGAACCAGTGCAGAGGATGCGTTTAAGATCATCAGAAGCAGACGTGATTTTGCGATTGATGACAGTTATAGCGATGAAGATGCTTATAAAATTTTGGTTTTTCGGCATGCCATAAAGGAACAAGGGTATCTGGCTTATGAGCCGATTGTCGTATCCTCATCGGTTTCTAAGGAAACAGCGGTACTCGTCCAGGAAAAAAGTTATGAATTCCCGGGGCTGTCCATTTCCTATGACACCATTCGTTCGTATCCTTACAACAGTGTAGCGGCACATATTTTAGGCTACATGGGCAAGATTTCGTCAGACAGCGAAGTGGCCACCTACGTGGATGGGATGGGGTATAATCCCAATCAAATGATTGGAAAAACCGGAATTGAAGGTTCTTATGAATCGGTTCTTCACGGAGAAAACGGATATAAATATATTGAAGTCGATGCTTACGGAAAATATGTGGACGACGTCGATGAAGCCAGTTATGGGCTCGACAGCAAAGAAGCAAAATCAGGAGAGAACATCAATCTGACAATTGATTTTGACTTGCAACAAACGTTGGAGCAGAGTTTGACAAAGGCTTTGAATTGTCTTCAAACGGGGAGTGTCTATGATAGCCCTTGGGGGGATTATAAATATGAACCCTACACCAATGCCGAAACGGCGGCCGGGGTTGTGGTCGATGTCAATACGGGAGAAATTCTTGCGATGGCAAGTGTGCCTTCTTATGATGTCAACCTGTTCAGCAGCGGCATCAGCCAAGAAGATTGGAATGCACTGAACCCTGTCAATAAGAACAATCCGCTGGCCGCGCGTCCACTGTATAACATCGCGACGATGATGGCGGTACAGCCCGGATCCATTTATAAACTTGTGACGGCTTATGCGGCTCTTGAACAAGGTCTGGATCCCTATCAACAAATTTATGCGGATGGTTATGTAGAAATCGGTAATCAGCGCTTTGGGTGCTGGTACTGGAATGATTACGGCGGAAAACACGGTTACACTGACTTGTTCAAGGCAATCGAAGTCTCCTGCAACTATTACTTTTATGATATTGCAAGTGGGATGGATTTCTTCCACAACCGACCACTCAATTTTGAAATGAATGCGACATTGTTGACGGAAGCCTCTAAAAAATTCGGACTTAATGAAAAGACCGGAATCGAAATCAGCGAAGTGGCCATGGGCGTTCCTGATCCGGATAAGAAAAAAAGGACGATTGAGGCACTACTCGCGACGAGACTGGAAGCGCTCGCCGATAATTATTTTCCTGCCGATGTGGTTGAGGATGAGGATAAACTCAATGCCGTTATTGATGAAATTGTCAGCTGGTCGGATGAAAACCCGTCTCGCGGCGATCTTATTGAACGCTTAATTAACCTCGGCGCAAATCCGGACTATTATATTACACAGGATTTGGCCGACATCATAAAATACGACTATTTTAACTTAATGAAATGGTATGCCAGTGATACCCTGAACCTTTCTATCGGGCAGGGAGATCACATGTACACTCCTGTTCAAATTGCACGATATATTGCCGCGATTGCAAACGGAGGCTATTTGAAAGAATTGTCCGTCGTTAAACAAGTCGGTGATGAAGTTGTCGAAAAGAACACGGATAATACGGAGTCTTTCGATCAAGACAATTTACTTCAATATGTACGTATGGGGATGCTCCAAGTTACCCAAGGAACGTCCAGTTCGGTTAGACGTATCTTTGGAGACTTCCCGCTTGAAGTTGCCGGAAAAACCGGAACGGCTCAAAAAGAAGGGCTGATTCCCCCGCTTGACGAAGTCGCTTACTTGACGGAGTACTTGAGCGAGTTTGCGCCGAAGTTGTCCATTGAAGAGGTAGAAACCAAAACACTTGAGATCATAAAAGAGCGCAGTGAAGAATTGGCAACGCTTGAACGCGAAAAAAATGAAGCGGAAACTGAAGAAGAACAATTGGCAAAAGAATTAAAATTGAATCAATT
>JASUTA010000080.1 GCA_030445805.1 Clostridiales bacterium | reverse complement strand
AAGGTGGAAGACGACTCAAGCGATCCGTCTTACATCATGACGAAGCGCGGCGTCGGATATTATTTCAAGCGCGCATAGAGCCGGGGGAAGCATGTTTAAAAGTTTGCGTGTTCGCTTTACGATGATTTATTTTCTGCTCGTGTTTATCGCGATGATTGTAGCGGGCGTTTTCATCATCCGGGCCTTTGAGGATTACAACCTCGATGTGGTTTCGGAGCGACTGGACGATTTATCTCAGATTATGATGTCTGAGCTTTCAAAAATAGAACTGGATAACGGTGGCCTAGAGGGTTCAAAAACACTGATTCAGGAGACCATTGACTGGCACGCGGACATCGGTCTTCGCGAGGAAATTTATGTCGTCGATGCGAGCACTCAGCAAATTGTTGCGACGAGTACCGAAAACCTTGGCAGACAGGCTTCTGAAATTTTAAATACGGGATTGGTCGTAGAGGGAATGCTCGGCAGAACCGTTGAAAAGAATCTGGATTTGGAAAACGTCGTTAAGACAAAGGACAAAGTTTACCCGATTCTTTCAAACGGCAGTTTGATCGGCATTTTATATCTGCGCTATGACCTTACGGATATTTACAGCTCCATGTCGCAAACGCAATTTATTATCCTTCAAGCCATCGGGATGTCTCTCGCTGTGACGATTTTGAGTGGTATTATTATCGCGAAGAGTATTACAGAACCGATCAATGAGATCACTCAAAAAGCCAATCGGCTTGCAGAGGGGGACTTTAATCAAATCGTAGAAGTGCGATCCGACGATGAAATCGGTTCTTTGTCCAAGAGCTTTAACTTTTTATCGGCGGAGCTCAAACGAAGCGTCAGTGAAATTTCCAGTGAAAAGAGCAAACTGGAGACGATCATCAATTATATGGAAGACGGTTTGATTGCCATCAATGCGGACGGGCAGGTGATTCATTCCAACCCAAAAGCGCTCAAATTGCTGGCGGGACAAGGACAAGGACCTGAAAACGCACGATTTGATGAGGATCTCATCGGAGATTTGCTCTCCATTTACAGTTCGGGAAAAGTGAACAACGGCAACGGGTCGAAGAATTTGAGCTACCGGGGCCAAATCCTGCGCGTCAATTTTGCGCCCTTCTTAGACGAAAGTTCCAACAAAGTCGGTGTTGTTTTCGTCCTCCAGGATGTCACGGAAGAAGAGCGCCTCGAAAATATGCGCCGAGAATTTGTTGCAAATGTTTCTCATGAGTTGAAGACGCCGCTTACCAGTATAAAGAGTTATGCGGAGACGCTTCTTGACGGCGATGTGGAAGACCGCGGGGTTCAGGATCAATTTTTGCAGGTAATCAATACGGAAGCCGATCGTATGTCTCGTTTGGTACGCGATCTGCTGGAACTGAGTAATTTTGATTCCCAGTCGGTGCGACTCAATCTGGAGCGGCATAATGTCAATCGATTGCTCGATAACTGTGTGTTGAAATTACAAGTGACGATCAACCAAAATCATCAGACGGTTCAAAAATCTTATGCATCTTGTACGATTGACGCGGTTTTTGATTATGATAAAATTGAACAGGTGGTCTTGAACATTTTATCCAATGCTGTTAAGTATTCAGGTGAAGGAACCGATATTTCTATCAATCTCAAAGAGGCAGAATCGACATTTGAGATTGCAATTAAGGATGGGGGCACCGGCATCTCGGAAAATGATTTGGAACGTGTTTTTGAGCGTTTCTACCGTGTCGATAAGGCGCGGTCCAGGGCTAACGGCGGTACGGGCCTAGGACTTTCGATCGCAAAAGAGATTGTTGAAGCCCATCATGGGCAAATTGAAATCCAATCGGCTCTCGGAAAAGGGACTACAGTCCGAATTACACTTCCTTTTAATGGGGATTTTGACGCAAAAAATGTGTAATTACTTTTTAAATCACGTGTAATGACTCTGTAACATTTCTTGTGTATAATAAGAATACATTCGTATAGGTATTTTTTACGTGAAGGGTGTGCATCCTTTTCACGTTGAGCATTTTAGTAACGCCTTGGGGGATATATGCTTCGTAAATTCATTTCGCTTTTACTCGTTGTACTTTTGCTCGGAACGACCGGAATGGCGTTCGCAGAAGGCGAAACAACTGAAAATATCGTGACCGGAGACCAGATTACACTGCTCAAAATGGCGGGCAATAATCAGGCCACTATTTTGGTCATCAACATTGCCAATGCGGCCGGCGTTATGGAGAACCCGGTTCGTTTGGTTTTGATCAAAACAGAAGACATGTTGCCTTTTGCGGATGCAATGGGTGACGCGTTGCAGGTGTCTGTCATGAAATTGACGAGAGATGCAGCCGAAGGAACGCTCGGAAGAAATGAACACATCACCGGGCCGACATCTTACTCTGACGGATATACCGAAGAAGCTGCTGTGATCAATACGTTTTTCGATTTGAAACGTCAGCTTGCCAATCGTATTACCGAATATGCGACGTTGAGTAGCCTTTATCAATTTGACATGTATGCCAATTCGGCGGATGCAACCGCTTTGATGTCTCCTGAAGTTTATGAATCATATAAGCGCTGGTCTGAACTCAAGACGGAAATCATCAACCTCAGAAGCCAACTTTCCGCCGCGCGCAATGCGTATTTGAGATTGTTTGAGACGTATGTTGAAGGGGATGAAATTAAAACCCCGAGTTATTATAAGGATTTGGGCGTTTTGCCGGCCGGTACGTACAGTATTCGGTTGCTCAATTCGGAAAACCGTCTGATTCGTGCCTTTGATTTGACGATTACCGGCGGCAATATTGAGATGATTGCCCCGAAAGGACTTAACTAAATCCATAGGAGCGAGACATGATTTCCTCTAAGGAAAAAATTAAATCGGCTTTGCTCATCACGCTTTTTCTCATGGCTATGGTGCTCACGTATTGGGTTATGGGAGACGATCCCTTGGTTCGAGACGATGAGGCCAACGCACTTGAAACCGGATCTTCAAAGCTTTCTGCTTATGTGAACCCCCAAGGCTATTTTGTCAGCTTTGGGGGTCTATCATATACGCGTATTTACGATGAAACCCTTCAGGAAGGCATCTGGGGAGAAATTCGTCCGTTTATCCTCAGTACACTGGCCAATCACAGTCCGGTTGAGGTGATCGATCGTTCCGAATACGTCTCTGCTTTTTCGGGCAAGAGTCTTTTGCTTCGAATGTCTGCGTCAATAAGTGCTTCGGATTTTTACAGCCTCTTTTCGGAAGGGGTTGTTGACGGCGACGTAACAGATATTGTTCCCTATGAATATCTGCTCAAAGACGAGAGCACGCGAAGTGTCTACATCTACGATAAAGTGCATGAAACTTACTACCGCCTCCGAAATGAGGTGCAGTCTCACGATATTGCGGGATTGGTGGATGTCGTAGGGGACACGTCCTATCAAGAGTATCTTAAAATCAGTGATCGATTCAGTTTGGCCAACACTGTGGATGATTCGTACAATCGCCTGAATTATGAATTGATTCCCTTCAGCTATAGTTACGATATTCCAATTGTTGAATTGAAGATGGATTCGGAAGCGGATTCTACTCAACTGTCGGAAGAGGTCCATGCCATTTCCTCAAAAATTTTCGGAGACCGGATGGATTTCGTCAAACGTTTGAAAGATGTAAACGGCTCGACAATTCTCATGTATGGGTATGGTGAGAAGGCGCTGACGATTTCTCAAAGCGGCGCTTTGACCTATCACGAGCAGCTCAAGGGAACTTCCGAAAGTACGCTTAATTTCAAAGAAGCCTTTTCCCTTGCCGCAGGAGGCGTCGAAGCATTTGGAACGCAGCCGGACGGTCTTTCGCTCATCTACTATGTGACAACTCAAAAGGGCTATATTTTTTATTTCGGGTATAAACTCAACACCTATGCGGTCACGGGAGATGCATCGGGTTGGTTCCCGATACACGTTACCATTGAAGGCAACCAGATTACGGAAATCTATAAAGATGTAAAAGTCTCGGAATCTTTCCGAAGCGATCGTGACAAATCGGATATTATGCCGATTGATGATTGCCTCACCAACAATTTTTTAGAGGTGAGTATTTACTTTTTACAGGACAACAATATTTATGATACCGCTTTGAACACCATTGAGTACTATTTCCCGATTCGAAGCGAAATTTCGAGTGCCGATATGTGTTATCTTGCATCCGGCAATACGGAGATGATTCCGGTTTGGCGCGTAATCATCAGCGGCAGAACTTATATTTTCAATGCACACAGCGGCGAGCTCATGAAGACGTATCGCTGACCCATTGATCCGTCGAACCGTTGCCCGGAGGTGAACCATGGATTGGCCTAAAATAAAGAATATCCTGATTTTGGTCCTGATTATCGTCAATGTGATGCTTGGTTCTGTCATTGTACAGGATCAATTGCGGTTTGAACGGGAACAAGAAGCCAACTTAAAAGATGTGTTGTCGCTCTTTGAGGCAAAGGGGGTTGCGCTTGAAACGGAAGATTTAGATGATTTTCCGAGGCAGGTCTCTTCAATATACGTTGAATTTTTTAGTTTTACAGAGCAGGATATTTCTCAATTCTTAAATGGCGACTACGGTTCTGACGGCGAATGGTATTATTACGGTGATGAAGTGGCGCGCGTTCAGGATATGAGCTTTATTTGGGGAAAAAAGACGAACCTTTCCCGTGTCCTTCAGGACAGCGTAGCGCATTTGAAATGGTTTGAACGTGTAACCGATGTCGACCGACTTGACGTCTTGAAAACCGACTCCGAGACATTTATGACGGCGCACAATGTACAGATCCACAGTACAATGATGTCGGCCAGGTCTTTAGGCTATTATACGGTGGTTTCTTTCAGAGAAATGCACGATGATATGGTTTTAGAAGAATCGCAGACAGTGGTTTGGTTTTATAAAGATGAAGTGGTTGGTTTTAAGCGCAGTTGGCCGGTAAAGAATAGTACAACAGGCTCTATGAAGTATGGTATAATAACGGTGGATCGTGCACTTTACAGCGCACTTCAGAATTTTAAATCCGGAGATGTCGTCGTTGATGTTTCAATTGTATACAAATTGAATGACCAGAACCTAATGGTAAGTGATTTGATTTCCGGGGAAGCCTTGCCGTACTACAGGATTGAACTGTCTACCGGCGAGTGTTATTATGTACAAGCGGTTACGACCCCTTAAGAGTAAATCGGAGTAAATTATGGCTTTGTCTTTTTGTTCGCTCGCAAGCGGGAGCTCCGGCAATTGTCAGTACGTCGCTTCCGATAAAACGCGTTTGCTTGTGGATGCGGGCATGAGCGGAAAATATATCAAACAGTCTCTGGAACACATTGATGTTCATATTGGGGATGTCAACGGCATTTTGCTGACACACGAACATGCCGATCATATCAGCGGTCTTGGCGTATTGATGCGCCGTTTTAAGTTGCCGCTATACGTAACGGAAAAAACCTGGGAAGTGGTTGCGCCGAAAGTGGGTGCGATTGACTCAGGTTTATTGCACGTGTATGATAAAATTGAAGACCTTGAGATCGGGGATATTTTGGTTCAGAGTGCACGCGTGTCGCATGATGCGGTAGATCCGCTTTGCTATGCTTTTCGGCATGATCGATCAAAAATAGGAATTGCAACGGACTTAGGGACCATTTCAGACGAAGTAATTGAGACGTTTAAAGATTGTGATTTGCTGATGATTGAAGCGAACCATGATATTGAAATGCTGAAAACCGGTCGATACCCGCTCTATTTGAAACGCAGAATTTTAAGTGAATTCGGACATCTTAGCAATGAAGATGCGGGATTTGTCGCCAAAGAAATTTTAAAATACGGCTTTACGAAACATATTTTGCTCGCTCATCTCAGTAAAGAGAACAACTTTCCCGATTTGGCTTTTGAAACCGTCCGCGGTATTTTAGAAGAAGCGGGTGCCGTTCCGGGGGAGGATATGTTGCTTGACTTGACTTATAGGGACCGCGTCGGAAAATACTATCGGATTTCAAAATAGAAATGAGGGATCATGAAATCAATTAAAAATATTATCATCTATTTCCTTTTGGCTTTTTTGGTGATTCAGATGCCGCTTGTTTTCGGTGCGGTTGAAGTGCCGGACACGGATGCGCTCGATAAACTGATCAATGTCGAAATGGTTAATTATAATCTTCCGGGTGCGGTCGTCGGTATTGTAAAAGATGGCGACGTGCTCTATTCGGGTGTCTTGGGAGAGGCGAATCTGACGGAAAAAATTCCGGTAGATGCATCAAAAACGGTGTTTCAGACGGGATCTGTAACCAAAGTGTTTACGACAATGGCGTTGCTTCAACTCATGGAGGAAACCGGGATTCAGGCGGATGAAAAAATAGCGCCGTATTTACCGGGGACGCTGTCTTCAAAACCGGCTTTTCAGGAGCTGACGTTTAGAAATGTCTTGGACCATACAACCGGGATTCCGACACTTAAAGCAAATTCAGCGCTCATGGCTTCTCCGATCGGGGCGCGGGAGATGACTTTCAGCGAGGAAGCGGAAGCCTTTCTCACTCAATACGATTTTACGCCGGTTATTGAACCGGGCCAATATACCCTTTTTTCAAATGTTAATAACATTCTCGAAGGGGTTTTAATTGAGTCCTTATCCGGACAAAGTTATGAAACTTATTTGGCGAAAAAGTTGCTCAGACCTATGGGGATGACGGCCAGCGGAGAATTGGTTTTGGGTGATGTTATGGACGGGTATGTCCTCGCTCAAAATTACAGCGTTTTCGGCGGCAGAAGAACGGCACTGGATCCGTTTGAAGCGCGCTTTTTACCGTCCGATGATTTTTTGACGACATTATCGGATATGAATGCCTTTATGCAGGCGATGACGAGTGGCACTGTAGACCCGGCGGTTTACGATGGGCTCTTTACGCGTCAGGCAAGCAACAGTGACCTCGTACTCGGAAGAAGCTACGGGTTTTCAATCGTGCGCTACGGCAGCTATGAAGCTTATGTCCAGGATGGAGGCATTCCGGGTTCTAACGCTCGATTGCTCTTTATACCGGAAGAAAATCTGGGGATTTTTATTGCGTACAATTCAGGGAGCCTTGAAGCGAGAAGTGCTCTGACGCACGATCTGATCCTCGAGCTCTTGGGATCGGAAGCGGATTCCGGCGGATATGCGACCTATAGTGGTGCTGATGTAGAAGCTTTTTCCGGCAGTTATCAACCGATTAATGCTTCCGATGAATCCATTGAACGTCTGACACAAGTCATTCATCAAGTGCGCATTCAGGCGGAGGGCAACCAATTGATGATCGACTCGGATCACTATGACGCCATTGCATCTACTGTCTTTTATAATGCCGAAACAGATACCATCGCGGAATTTCAACTGGATGAAAACGGTCAAATTGCCTACTTGGTTATTGGGAATACCGTCTACAAAAAAGCGGTCATCACACAGAGCTTTTTGATTGGAGCGGCACTCCTCATTTTTTCGGTCCTATTTAACTTGGCAGCATTGCTGATCTTGATGATGCGATGGGGCACCATGCGTGTGAATCGTATCCATGATACGCCACGGGTTGTTTTGCTTTTACACACGTTGATCTTTTTTGTGCTCATGTTTTCCATCTTTATGATTTCAACACAATATGACATCTGGAATATCATTTATGGTGGAAACACGTGGTTGACACTCGTGAAAACGGCAGGCATTTTGACCAGCCTTTTAATCATTCCTTCATTCCTGATGCTCAATCAGGCAAAGAATGATTTCAGATGGAGCGGATTTATGGTTTTTGTATTCAGGATACAGCAAATCCTCAGTGTGTTGATGATCTTTTGGCTTTTTCAGTATAATTTTATATAAAAAAAGCCCCCATGCGTTGCATTGGGGCTTTTGGTATACGATCGGTTATTATTTTAAATGATCCGGAATGCGATCGAATCGGGTCAAATCAGAATACTGTTCACGTTCAATGATTTCATAAGCGGCATCGCCGTTTACGAGAACCATGGCCGGAATGCGATGCTTATTATAGTGGGAGGCCATCGAATAATTGTAGGCACCTGTTGCAAATACGGCAATAACCTCTCCGACATGTACTTCCGGAAGTGGGAGGTGCTCAATCAGAATGTCACCGGTCTCACAGCATTTGCCGCAAAGGGTCACTTCCTGTGATGTTTCGGAAAACGGTTGGTCGATGGGGGTGGCTTCATATTTTGCCTGATAGAGTGCCGTTCGAATGTTGTCGCTCATACCGCCATCCACAGCCACGTAGGTTTTAATATTGGGAATTTCTTTGACGCTGCCGATGGTATATAGCGTCACACCGGCTTCTCCGATGAGGTATCGACCCGGCTCAATGAAGATTCTGGGTCTCGGAAATTGATGGGTTTCACAGAATTGCTCAATAACTGCCATGACTGCATCGGTGAAGTATGTAACGTCTTTTGGTTCGTCATCTTTGGTGTACTTGATGCCGAAGCCTCCACCGCAGTTCATTTCCGGAACGGTGTAGTTAAAGCGTTCCCTGACGACGCGCATGAGTTCAAGCGTCACTTCGGCCGCTTTTACATGTGCCGTATTGTCAAAGAGTTGGGAACCCACATGGAAATGAAAGCCGTAAAAGTCGAGCATCGGGTCTTCAATGGCAAATTGAATAGCAGGGAACAAAATGTCCTCATCCAGCGGAAGACCGAATTTGGAATCTTTTTTCCCGGTTGAGATGTAAGCGTGTGTAGCGCTGTTGACGCCCGGCGTGATTCGGAACAAAATGCCCGCTTTGCGGTTAAAGGCGTTGCACATTTGAGAGAGCAATTTGAGCTCATCCAAATTGTCTACGACGATTCGGCCGACATGGCGTTTCAGTGCAAATTCAAGTTCTTCCGGTGACTTGTTGTTGCCGTGGAAAATAATTTGATCGGAAGGGAAATCGGCGTTGAGCGCTGTGTACAATTCACCGCCGGAGACGACATCCATGTAGAAGCCTTCCTGATGAACCAATTTGGCCAAAGCCGTGGTCATAAGGGCTTTGCTCGCATAGGCGGCATAAGTCCGGTCGTATTTGTCGAGGAACCCTTCGCGGATTCGAGTGCATTTTTCCCGAATGGACGCTTCGGACAAAACGTAAAGCGGCGTCTTAAAGCGATGAGCCAGTTCTGCCGCATCGCAGTCTTCAATAAATAAATGCCCGTTTTTAACGTGAATATGATTATACATGAAACCTCCTAAGGTATAAATCCTATCTGTATATATAGCAATATTCATGCCAATATGATGTTGAGATGAAAAATGGTGGAGAGATGAAAGAAAAATGGGAAACGGCACTTTTAAATGAAGTGGACGAAGGGATTATTCTGCTGAACCAATCCGGTTTGGTGGAAATCTTCAATCAACGCGCGTGCTTTATCACCGGAGTCGGGCGCGAGGCGACGCGGCCGCATCCTGCTGGGAACATTCTTCCGGGCGATGTGGTGATTATTGCAGATACCATGGTCGGACATGATGACGGCGGTCTCAGGCCCGAGGATTTGTCATGTCTCGGAATCGATGTGACAGGATTGGTTCAAGGGGATGCGGCGTTGGCTGTGGGACGGTATCGTTCGCCGGAAGTAAAGGGGGTCTTTAAACACATTCGCAGAAATTCTGTCAATGAGTTGGATGCACTGAAGACAACGTTTGAAGGGGTTTCCATTTCTGCGGAGATAGACCCGCTTCGCCAGTGGGTTGCCATTGCAACACAAGGTGAGCGCTTTGCTATGAATTATGTATTCAGCTTGGGGCATCTGGTTGTCTTAGACGGAGAGACCCTTGACGTGAAGTTTTATCAAGATGCGGGGTACACGGTTCGAAAAGAATCCATTGCCGCACTCTTAAAAGGAGAGCCGTTTTATGCAAAGGGGACGCCGTTTCCGGTAATCGGGAAGCATATCTCTGAAATATTGGAAGAAAATCGTTTGCTCAAGGATATTGAGCGCTGTCTTGAAGAGCGGACGGGTTATTTTGAAAAAGCATATTATGAATTGAATAAACGACCGGTCTTGTGTACCTTTAAACCCATTGAAGAAAACGGGCGCTACTTGCTGAAAGTATATGATTTATCGAATGTCGAGATGCTCATTCGCGAGAGAAATCAATGGATTAAGGTGATGACCCGGGCACATGCTGAGCGTTATCCGGAAGAACTCAAACAAGAAATGAGAAGCATTATTGGGAACAGCCCTGCTATACAACGGGTGCGTTATCTGATTTATCGCGCGTCTCAAACGCGTTCAACGGTCCTGCTTACCGGAGAGAGCGGTACGGGAAAAACCCTGATTGCACGCGAGATTCACAACTTGACTTTTTCGGAGGAGGATCAGCCCTTTATCAGTGTCAACTGTTCCGCCATTCCGATTCACTTGTTCGAAAGTGAGTTGTTTGGGTACATCAAAGGAGCCTTTACAGGTGCGGAGCGCACCGGGAAAAAGGGACTCTTTGAACTTGCGGAAAACGGGACGCTGTTTCTCGATGAAATCGGGGAACTGCCACCGGAAATGCAAGTCAAACTGCTGCACGCCCTTCAGTCTAAGGCGTTCTACAAAGTCGGTGCAACAACTCCGACTCAAGTCAATGTGCGAATTATTGCGGCAACCAATAAGAATCTGCTGTCTGAAATTAAACAGAAAAACTTCCGAGAAGACCTTTATTATCGCATCAATGGGTTTCCGATTGAAATTCCGCCTTTGAGGCGACGAAAATCCGATCTGTACCCGCTGATTGACAATTTTTTAGAACAATTACCGACTCATATCGGCGGCCGTCCGAAAGCCCTCACCGGGGATGCGCTGGAACAGATCTTGCGGTATGACTGGCCTGGGAACATCAGAGAGCTTGAAAACATATTAGAGCTGGCTTACAATATGGCCGAAGGTGACTACATCGGGGAGGATGACTTGCTCATTCCGGAAGGATCAACCGACATGATGACACTCAAAGGCTATCTGGAAAATCAAGAAAAAGCGTATATCGAACAGCAATTGGAAGCATCTAAGTTCAGTGTTCAGGAAACATTGAAGGCACTTGGACTTTCTAAAACCGCTTTTTATGAAAAAGTAAAAAAATATGGCATCCTATTACGGCCGGATGAATTCTAAACAGTTCCGATTTCGGGAAAAACAGTCCTTAAATCGGAACTGTTTTTCAAATAAAGGAACTTGTTTTGTCTTGAAATTAACGAGAAATCGCGTCGAGCAATTGCTCGGCTAATTTTTTTTTGATGGCTGCTTCTGCCGTTAAAGAGAGGATTACTTTTTTTATTTCATCATTTTCAAGTGTAGACA
>JASUTA010000079.1 GCA_030445805.1 Clostridiales bacterium | reverse complement strand
GATTCTCATGGATGAATTTCGCAAAGTCGCCCTCGGACGCATCACATTAGAAGTGCCGGATGAAATCCTCTCGGGAGGCGAAAAAAATGAATCGTGATATTGTTCTTCCGGGAGGCGCCGAGCAAACAAATGAACTTTCGGCAAGTGTGCTCAAAGCGTGGTCGGATGAATTGGCTTCGGAACAGTGGCCTCAGGCTGCAGAAGTGCTCAAAAGAGACGCAAGAAAGGCTGTTTATGCACTCGGAATCCGGCTTGAAAAGAAGATGGACAATCAGCGAAAAGAAGAGGAACGCCTGCGCCTGCTCTTTTCTTTTGAAGACAGGGCTCAGACGAATGGCTTTTTTCAAATCGCCGGTATAGATGAAGTGGGACGCGGCCCTCTGATCGGCCCCGTCGTTGCGGCGTGCGTAATTTTGGACAGAGGACAGGATTGGTCCGGGGTCGACGATTCGAAAAAACTCTCTGAAAAGAAGCGTGAAATGCTCTATGAAAAAATTGTAAATCATTCTGTCTATGGCATCGGCAGTGCGGAGGCCTCGGAAATTGATGAGATCAATATACTGAATGCTACAAAAATGGCAATGAAACGCGCGATAGAAGACCTTGCAATCAACTTCGGCGGAATGGTACCGGACTATTTACTCATTGATGCGGTTAAACTTGCCGATATTTCTATCAAGCAAGAAGCCATTATCAAAGGGGATTCTAAGAGTGCTTCCATTGCGGCGGCTTCTATTGTGGCGAAAGTCACTCGAGACCGTATGATGGCGGTACTTCATGAAATTTATCCGGAGTATGATTTTATTAATAACAAGGGATATGGCACCCCTCAACATTACAAAGCACTTGAAATGCACGGAATGCTGGATGAGCATCGCCGTTCGTTTTTAAAGAATTTTTCTCAAAAAAGAGGATAATATGCGCATCAGTCAGCCGATTTTACAACAGAATTTGTTGAATTTTACGGCTTCATCCGATACGTTAAAGGCACTCGTCGGCAAGGCGATAGAAGGGCAAGTGGTTGCCGCAGAAGGAAAAGCATTGGCTTTTCAGTATCAGGGCCAACTTTTTCAAGTCCGAAACGATTCGGATACGCCGATTCAGGAAGGTGCACGCGTTCAGCTTGAGATTATGTCTCAGGAAGAGGGCGTTCTTTCCGCGCGATTAATTCGCGTGTTGCAGGATGACGGCAATACAGAAACGGTGAGGACTGCTTTTAGAAACGCTGAAGATCAATCGATTTTTGATGCGCTAAAGGCGCTATCTGTGCCCGTAACAAAAGAAAACTTACAGGCGGTCAGACAGAGCACTGTTGAAGTAAAAGCACTTCTCAACGCATTGCCGGCGCTTTCGGATACGGAAGTACAGTCTCTTATCAAGCAGATGGATCAACCGCTTCGAGATTTGGTTCTTCGATTGATTCAGGGGCAAAACGGAAGCGGTACGGCCATAGCGGATGCCGAAGTTTCATTGTCTTCCGATGTGGGGGAGAACGCTTTTTCCTCAGGGCAGCAGGCGGAAACGAGTGGGATGAAATTCGGAAATCAGACCGGGCTATCGGCGGGAGATGCTTTTTTTGTGGACGGCAAAGAAGTAAGCGGTTCCGAGAATGTCGGAAAGGCAGAGCTGCTGATGAAGCAGTTAAATCTTTTGAGTTCGGAGAATCCGGAACAGATAAAACCGGAATCTGGAAATTCTACGGTACATACCTCCGAAGTGCAATCTTCCGTAAAACCCGCCGTATTTACGGAATGGCTGAAAGAAATCGCACTTGCCTTAAAAGGTGAAGCGCAGGTTAAAGCGGGGATGGGTTCCGAGGATAAAGCGGCACTGGGAACCGTTCTGGAAAGCTTTGATTCTTCCGCGAGTGCGTTGCTTTTAAAACAATCCATCCCACTGACAATCAAAAATTTATTGCTCGTTGAAAATCAACAAGTGCAGATAAAATCTCTGGGAGACAGCATGGTTAAATTGAGCGCCGTTGCCCGTCAGATTCCTTTAGAATCAGAGGAACTGACGGCTTTAATCAGAGTTTTGAAAGACGATGTCTCAAATGAGGAAAAGCTGAATTTAATCGAGCGATTAATCGCGGAATCCACCATGGACGACGCGCTGAAAAAGACTGCCGAAAAAGAAATTTCTTTTGTGAGAGAAGCGGGCAAATTTACGCCGAATTACAACGACCAAGTGATCTATATGCAAGTACCGATTCGCCTTCAGGAACAGGAACGTACGGTGGATCTCTATTTCAAAGCACGCCACAAAAAACTTGATCCGGAAGACTTATCGGTTCTGGTTGCTCTTCAGACCAATCGCTATGGTGAAGTGCAGTGTTTGGTCGGAAAACAAGGACGTCGCTATTCTCTGAATTTCAGCTTGGAAACCGAATCCGCCAAAAAAGAATTTGAAGGTCAGGTCGCGGCTCTTGAAAAGCAATTGAAACAAATGGACGTCGGTACGTTTGATATTTCTTTCTCGGTAAAATCCACATCTATCGGAAATTTTCGGGAAATCAGCAAAGAGTCGGCTCATTCCATTGACATCCGCGTATAAGGGGGCGACGAATGGACGAACGTAAAAAAATGGCGAGTGCGCTGAAATTCAGTCCGGAGGAAGATGCCGCACCGCAAGTAATCGCAAAAGGGATCGGACTGGTTGCGGAGAGCATTATCAGAGAAGCGGAAGCCAATGATGTTCCCGTTTATGTAGACGAAAAGTTGAGCCACCAACTCAATCAATTAAAAATCGGCGACCAAATTCCCTATGAACTCTATGAAGTCGTTGCCGAAATTCTCGTATTTATCAGTCGGGTGGACAATAAATAATGACAAATGAAGACACGAAAGCATTCAAAAACAAGCGCGCGGTCGGATCTTACGGCGAGACATTGGCGACAAACTATTTAAAAGAAAAGGGATTTGTTTGCCTCAAGCGCAATTTTTATACGCGATACGGTGAAATCGATTTGATTTGTCGCAAAGAAGAAACCCTATACTTTGTTGAAGTAAAATATAGAAGAACGCTCAAATACGGATCGCCAAGAGAGGCTGTGACACCTGCAAAATACAAACGGATGCGGCTTGCGGCCGGACAATATTTGAGCCAAAACAACGATTCTTACCAAGCTGTTCGATTTGCCTTTTTGGGTATTTTGGAACGAAACGGAGAAGAGCCCGTGTATGATTGGCTGGAATCAATTGAATTTTAAATCCTCGTGCAGAAAGTGCAGGAGGATTTTATTATTCAAAAATTCAAAAAAATAACAAATAGGCTTGTTGAGGTAAAGGAAAATGGTGTATTATGGAAATAAATACCATTTAAAGGAGCTTTACTTTTATGATAAGCAAAGTACAATCTGCTGTCATCAGCGGAATTGAAGGACAAATGATCGAGCTCGAAACACATATTGCAAACGGTATGCCGAACCATGTCATTGTCGGGTTGCCGGGCCAAGTTGTCAAGGAGTCGAAGGAACGCGTCAAATCGGCACTTAAGGTCATGGGGATACGTTTCCCGGATACGCGCATTACGCAGAATCTCTATCCGGCTTATTTAAGAAAAGAAGGGGCACATCTGGATTTGCCGATGGCGGTGGGAATTTTAACGTGCATGGGGCGCATGAATCAGGCGGATAAACGCTTTGGATTCATCGGCGAACTTTCCCTCGAAGGACATATTCGGCCGATTAAGGGGGCGCTGAGCCTGATTGAAGGGATGAAACATGCCGGAATAACGCATATTGTTTTACCGGAAGGCAATTTGAATGAAGGGCGGTATGTGGATTCGGTTTCACTTTATCCGTTTCAGACACTTGAAGCCATGGTGGCGGCTTTTGAGAGTGATTCACTTTCACCCTGCACGCCTGAAAACCCTTCTTTTGAATCCATCATTCAAGCAGAACATTTCAGGGATGTAATCGGACAGGAAGGTGCGGTGAGAGCTGCTGAAATTGCCGCGGCGGGATTTCATAATATTTTGTTTTCAGGCCCTCCGGGGTCTGGAAAGACGATGATTGCAAGGCGGTTGATCGGTATTTTGCCGCCTCCGGATCGGGATGAACGCGTTGAAATCGCGAAGATCAAGAGCGCTTTTGAAGTTCAGGAAAACTTTGAATACGCCTCTAACAGACCGCTTCGTGCACCGCATCATACGCTGACGCGTGCCGGCATGATCGGCAGCCTGTTACCGGGTGAAGTCACCAGAGCCCATCGGGGAATTTTGCTGCTGGACGAAATGGCAGAGTTCAGAAGTGATGTGCTCGAATCACTCAGAGAGCCGCTTTCAACAGGATGGGTCAATTTAACACGGCACCATCACGCTGTTCGATTTCCTGCTCGGTTTATGCTGGTGGGAACGATGAACCCATGTCCATGCGGCAACTATTTTTCGGAAGATGTGGCCTGCACGTGTACGACACATGCGGTCAAAAAGTATATCGGAAAATTATCGGGGCCGATGTTGGATCGATTTGATTTGAATATTTATATAGACCGTGTAGAGACGCCCAGAGGTGCCCGTGCAGACGGAAACCTCATGCGTTTGCGCATCGAGTCGGCACATGCACTCAGAAAAGAAATGGAGAAAGCGGGAACGACCATGTCTTATGACCCGGAAGTATCCGATATGGCAGACCGGTATTACGAAAAAGGAAAATTCTCAATGCGCCGGTATAAAAAACTATTGGCATTGAGTGAAACCATTGCGTTACTCGATCAAAGAACAAGAGTTCAGACATCAGACTTCTATGAGGCTTACGCTTTTGGCGGTCAAAATCGCTTGGCGGAGGTGAAGTAGAATGTACTATTTCAATTATTTTTGCCTTCAACAGTTGAAACCTGCGATCGGTTCTAAATCCGTCAGACACATATTAAACCATTTTGGCGGTTATGAAATGATTTCTTGGCGCGAGATTGCTCTGAAAAAAATGCTTTTTAATATAGAAGAAAAAATTTTATTGCCGTCCGAGTCAAACGATTGTCCCTTTAAATCTGCCTATCAAAGACATTTGAGAGAATTGTCGGAACGGCAGACGGCCGTAGTGCTTCCGGGAAGAGTATCTTACCCTCAAAACTTGATTCAGGACAAACCCTTGGCGGAAGTCCTGTATGTAAAGGGACAAGAGTCCCTTTTGACAAAGGGTATTAAAATTGCTATCGTAGGAAGCAGAACGCCCACTGCATACGGAAGGCGTGTTGCAACAGCACTGTCGACTTATCTAGCCGAACGGGGCATTTGTCTTGTGAGCGGTATGGCAATGGGAATAGACGGCGTCGTGCACCGAAGTGCTTTGGCAGTCGGCGGAAAAACAATCGCGGTGCTTGCAACCGGTGTGAACCGCCCGTACCCAAGCTGTCATTCGGATTTATACCGTCAGATTTTAGATCGATCCGGTGCCATTGTATCGGAGCGTGGATTTGAAGAAACCGCCAAGCCTTATCATTTTCCGTATCGAAATCGATTGATCAGCGGCATATCTGATGCGGTAATTGTTGTAGAAGCGGCGGAAAAAAGCGGAAGTCTGACAACGGTTCAGCATGGCTTGGAACAGGGAAAACCCATTTTCGCGGTTCCGGGCAGCCTGTTTTCAGAAATGTCCAAGGGTCCGAATCGATTGATCTACGATGGTGCGATACCATTGATTGATTTTTCTGTTGTGACGGAGATGTTTGGCATTTCCGGCACGACTCAAACCGGCACGACTCAAAAGAGAATGATGCCTGAAAAT
Source organism: Clostridiales bacterium (assembly GCA_030445805.1). GTDB lineage: Bacteria > Bacillota > Clostridia > Peptostreptococcales > Acidaminobacteraceae > JASUTA01. The sequence continues at coordinate 5,835 of JASUTA010000079.1, read as the reverse complement.
CATCATTTTTCCGAGGTTGCGCTCCGCATCTATGAATTCTTGAGCAGCCGTAAATGTGCGGAAATTGACGCAATTTCGGCGGAACTAAATATAGAATATTCTGACATTATCAAGGCGCTCGGTGAGCTGACTTTAGATGATTTTTGTGAATTTCAAAGCCTTACACGGGTTTGTATCAAGTAAAAAAGTCTTGACATTGTTCGGAATTCTATATAAATTTATTAAGTACACTTTGAAAGATTTGGAGATTACTATATGTCTTATAATTTGGTTATTGTAGAATCGCCGGCAAAGGCGAAGACCATAGAAAAATTTTTAGGTAAGAAATACAAAGTTGTCGCTTCCATCGGTCACGTGCGCGATCTGCCTAAGAGCACAATGGGTGTCGACACAGAAAATGATTTTGAGCCGAAATACATCAATATTCGCGGCAAAGGGGATTTGATCAAATCACTCAAATCGGCAGCGAAAAAAGCAGATCACGTTTATCTCGCAACTGACCCCGACCGCGAAGGAGAGGCCATCGCGTGGCATCTCGCTTATATTTTGGGATTGGATATCCATTCTGAATGCCGCGTGACGTTTCATGAAATCACAAAAGAGGCCATCAAAGCAGCGATTAAGATGCCGAGGGAGATTGATCTCAAACTGGTAGATGCTCAGCAAGCCAGACGCGTTTTGGATCGACTGGTCGGCTATTCCATCAGCCCGATTTTGTGGCGAAAGGTAAAAAAAGGACTCAGTGCCGGCCGCGTTCAATCGGTTGCAACAAAATTAATTTGTGATCGCGAACGGGACATTCTGAGTTTTGAGCCGCAAGAATACTGGAAAATCATCGCCGAATCTGTGACGAAAGACACATCCGAAGACTTAGAGCTTGAATTTTACGGAAATGCGGATGGAAAAATTGCACTTTCTTCCAAAGCCGATGTCGATGTTGTCTTAGATGCTGTTAAAGGAAAAGACGGATTGGTTTCGACCGTTGAAAAGAAAAAGAAATTCAGACATCCGTCGCCAGCCTTTATTACGAGTTCACTTCAACAAGAGGCATCCAATCGGTTCGGATTTACAACGAAAAAGACAATGATGCTCGCCCAACAACTTTATGAAGGGATTGCGATTAAAGGTAGGGGCACCATCGGTTTAATCACTTATATGAGAACGGACTCAACGCGTTTGTCCGATGCCGCTAAGCAAAGTGCGGCCGAATATATAGAAGAAAAATTCGGAAAAGAGTGGCTGAAAACCGACACGAAGAAAGAAAAGAACGCCAAAAATGCACAGGATGCACATGAGGCCATTCGTCCGACTTATACCGAACTCGATCCGGAATCTGTCGAAACTGCACTTTCCAAAGACCAATTTAGGCTTTATGAACTCATCTGGACGCGTTTTATGGCGAGTCAAATGCAAAGTGCCGAATTTGAGGCGCACAGCATTGAGGTGTCTATCGGAGATTACCTTTTCAAGGCATCCGGCAGCAAAATGATTTTCGAAGGTTTCTTACGGGTATATAATTCCGGGAAGCAAGCGGATAAACTGGTACCGGATCTTAAACCCGGTGAAATGCTCATGATTTCAAAATACGTGCCGACACAACATTTTACTCAGCCGCCCGCAAGATTTACGGAAGCGTCTTTGGTAAAGGAAATGGAAGAGCGCGGAATCGGTCGCCCGAGTACTTATGCACCGACGATTACGACGATTCTGAGTCGCGGCTACGTTGAAAAAGAAAAGAAAAGCCTCAAACCGACAGAACTCGGATTTATCATCGATGAAATTATGGGTGATTATTTCGGTAATATTGTAGATGTAGATTTCACGGCGGATATGGAACGCGAATTTGACTCGATTGAAGGCGGCGAACGTGCTTGGAAAGAGATCATTCGAACGTTTTATGAGCCGTTTGTAGAATTGCTGGACAAAGCGGACAAAGCCATTGAAAAAGTGGACTTGACCGAAGAAACCGATATTGTCTGTGAAAAATGCGGCAGTAAAATGCTGATCCGACACGGACGTTACGGGAAATTCCTGGCATGCTCCAATTATCCTGAATGCAATAACACAAAACCAATTCTGAAAAAACTCGGTATTGCCTGCCCGAGCTGCGGCGTCGGGGAAATTGTCGAACGTAAATCAAAGAAACTTAAAGTTTTTTATGGGTGTTCGGAATTTCCGGCGTGCCGGTTTGTTTCCTGGGATATGCCGATTGACAAAAAATGTCCGAAATGCGGCGATATCCTTGTGAAAAAGAAAAGCAAAAAAGGAGATATCATCAAATGTCACAACCCTGAGTGTGACTATACCGAAACCAGTACGGAATCTAAGTAGGAGGGGTTTTGAATTGGAGAGCAGTATTTTATCTAAAATGAGAAAGCTGAATCACATTGTCCAAACTTCCGGGGCAACACAGCTTTCTTTCGGAGATTTATGCCGAACCATGATGAATGTTTTGGATTCTAATGTTTATGTTGTCAGTAAGAAGGGAAAAATTTTGGGGGTGAGTCTTCACGATTCGGAAGACAGTGCCGTCATCAACACGGAGAGCGGTGAACAATTCTTTAACGCAGAAGATCAGGCTCAACTGTTGAAAGTAGATGAAACACTTTTTAATATTACTGAAGATCGTTTGCTGGAACTGTTTAAGAACGACATTGCCAGTTATTCAAAATTTGTTACGGTTGTCCCGATCATAGGCAATGCACAACGCCTCGGCACCTTGGTTCTGGCGCGGCGCGGCAGTTACCTCGAAGAGGATTTGATTTTGGCCGAATATGCGGCAACAATTATCGGTCTTGAAATCATCCGTGCGAAAAATGAAGAGCATGAAGAAGGGGTTCGGAAAAAAGCGATTGTCCAAATGGCCATCAGCACGCTTTCTTATTCCGAATTTGAAGCAATGGTTCATATCTTTGAAGAGCTTGACGGCGAAGAAGGTCTTCTCGTTGCGAGTAAAATTGCTGATAAAGCAGGTATCACCCGCTCGGTTATTGTCAATGCCCTGAGGAAATTTGAGAGCGCAGGCGTGATTGAAACGCGGTCTCTCGGAATGAAAGGAACGTATATCCGAATCTTGAATGATCGACTTATGGAAGAACTCAACAAAATAAGACAATAAACTCATGTCCCGCCTTTTGATGCGGGACTTTCTCATTATTTCTCAAAAACCCTTTATTTTCAACAATATATGGGTTAAAATAATGCATAGAAAAGCATATCTAGTAGTCAAATTATTCATGAAGAAATAATTTATTTTTGCCGATATTATATAAAATGCAAGTGATTGACGGTTAAGCAGGGAAAAAACGGAGGCTATTATGCTGAAAACGACATTTGAAAATTTGAATTTTTTGGGACGGGCACTCGATGGTTCATGGCTTAAAAACAGCGCTATTGCCAACAATATTGCCAATTCTGAGACCCCGGGCTACAAAAGGCAAACGGTCAATTTTGAGGACGTCTTACAAAAGGAAGTCAATGCGGCACAAAGTGTTTCCATGGTTAAAACCAATGCAAAACATTTGGATGCGCCGAATGCTTCCTCAAACGGTTTTACAGTGGAAACCGAAAGCAGCACGAGTTACAGAGTCGATGAAAATAATGTCGATGTCGATGTGGAAAATGCAGAGATGGCCAAAAATACACTGTACTACAATTCACTGGTCAATGAGGTCAACAGCCAGTATACTCGGCTCAAGACCGCAATGAAAATCAACGAGTAACCGGAGGTAGAGTATGAGCCTTTTTAATTCGATTAATGTCAGCGCTACCGGATTGACGGCAGAGCGCCTGAGAATGGATTTGATTTCAGAAAATATTGCCAATGCCAATACGACCCGTACGGAAAGCGGGACGCCGTATCGCCGAAAAGTTGCCGTTTTTCAAACGCAGGAAACCAGTGCTTTTCAGCAACTTCTCGACGCGGCTAAGGGCGTTCGTTCAACCGGTCAAGGGGTAGAAGTAGCCGGAATTACCGAAGACATGTCCGATTTTAAACGGGAGTATGATCCGACCAACCCGGATGCCGATGAAGATGGTTATGTCAGTTTGCCGAACGTGGAAGTCGTCAACGAAATGATTAACTTAATTTCGGCTTCCAGAGCTTATGAAGCCAACATTACGGCGGTCAACACAACGAAGAGCATGGCGATGAAAGCACTCGAAATCGGGAAATAGTGGGGGAATTAAATGATAAATGTTGACAGTTTAGTGGGTGCAAGTTCGAATTTGCTTCAACAAACAAAATTGCAAGAAGCTTCTGAGAGTTCAACGCTCAATTTTTCTGATATGTTGGTCAATGCGCTTCAAAGTGTCAGTGACGATCAAGTTTATGCAGAAAATATGGATCGCATGCTCGCGCTCGGAGAAATCGATAACGTGCATGATGTTACCATTGCCGCCGCTCAAGCGGATTTAACGCTCAACTTGGCGGTAGAGGTGACAAACAAGGTTCTGACGGCCTATAATGAAATTATGAGACTTCAATTATAAGACAGCATTAGACATACAAATTCGAACGAGGTGCCGGAATGAGAGAGTTTTTCAATCGCATGAGAGAGCGAGTCATGACATTTTTTAAAGGACTGGACCGAAACCGTCAAATTATTGTAATTGCCGGGATTGTCGGTGCAGTTCTTCTCGTGACTATCGGTATTCTTTTGCTGACGAGAACCAAATATGTGGCGGTTGCTCAAGGATTGACACCGGCGGAAGCGCAGGTCATTACGACCAAATTGGACGATCTGGGGATTTCATGGCGGGATGATACGGGCACGGCTTCGGTGATTTCCGTTCCGGAATCGGATGTTTCGCGTGCGCGCATGGAGATTGCGGCTGATGTAGCAGCATCCAATTTCAGCTGGTCGGATGTTTTCAGCAGCGAATCGATTACCATGACTTCTCAAACGCGTGAACAGATGTACATTCAGGCAACGGCTTCAAAACTCGAAGACTCCATTAAAACCCTGACTGCCGTTGACGATGCGAAGGTCATTCTTCAGATTCCTCGCGAGAGCAATTATTTTATTACGGATGATATTCAATCAAAAGCGTCGGTTGTTTTGACGCTGAAGAGCGGAGCGACGCTTTCGGAAGAACAAGTCAGCGGTATTACAAATCTCGTCGTAAGCTCCGTAAAAGATCTCACTCAAGAAAACGTAACCATATTGGATAACACGGGGATACAGCTCAATGACCCCGATCAATACAACGGTACATACAGTGCAAGCAGTCAGTTTGACCTTCAAATGAAAGTTCAAAATCAGCTGCAGTACGATTTGACCAAATTTTTAGAAAAACTTTACGGAATTGACAATGTGGAAGTTCAACCTTCGGTTGTCCTTGATTTCAACCAGCAAACAGAGACTCAAACGCTTTTCAGTCCGCCGATTGAGGGTGAGACGACAGGGATGCTTCGAAGTGCGACGACGATTACGGAAGATGTTGTCAATGGCAGTACGGCATCAGGCGTTCCCGGGACGGATTCCAATTCGGGAGATACAACCAGTTATGTGGAAGGCAGTGACACCGCTTCCAGTTATAAAAATGCCAGTGAAACACTCAACTATGAGTTGAATGAAATTTATAGGGAAATCATAAAATCGCAGGGGACGATACAGTCGCTGAGCATTGGTATTATCATCAATTCCAATGCTCTTGTGGACGGTGAAATGACGGATGATCACCGTACGGAACTCATTGATTTGGTTGCCAAGTCTGCAGGGACGGATGATGCCAATATCCGCGTTTTGGTTCAGGCATTCCCTGATCCGATGGAGTACTATAACATTTACACCTCCACCGATACGACGGGTCTTATTTTCGGAATTCCGATTT
>JASUTA010000078.1 GCA_030445805.1 Clostridiales bacterium | reverse complement strand
GTGTTTGAGTCATTCATCGGTACTCGACAATTTAATGTCGCTGTGCGAAACTGCTTATTGAATTTTTTTGTTACTATATAAAGCCTCTTCCTTTCGGAAGAGGCCGGCTATACACTATTTTTTCTTAGGTTTCTTAGCACCGTACTTCGATCTTCCTTGCATTCTGTTGTTAACACCAGAAGTATCAAGTACACCGCGCACAATGTGGTATCTACAACCTGGTAAGTCTTTTACTCTACCGCCTCTGATAAGAACAACACTGTGTTCTTGGAGATTGTGGCCGATTCCCGGGATGTAAGCTGTTACCTCAAAGCCGTTTGTAAGTCTAACACGGGCAACCTTACGGAGCGCTGAGTTCGGTTTCTTAGGTGTAACCGTTTTTACGCTCGTACAAACGCCTCTTTTTTGCGGTGAACTCATCTTCACTTGTTTTCTTTTGAGTGTATTTAAGCTTCTTTGAAGTGCCGGAGAAGTCGACTTGTCTTCAATTTGAAGTCTACCTTTTCTCACGAGTTGATTAATGGTTGGCATTCTCTTCGAGCACCTCCTTCCTTTGTTTAATATATTTATTTTTCAATAACCGCTGTCGCAGCACCAACGTCGATACCACAAGCTTTCCCGAGTTCTTTCATTAGGTCGACATACTCGACCTCGACAGAATGCTCTTCGGCAAGTTTGAGAATCTGTCTGACAACATGTTGTTCAGCATCTCTCGCAATATATACCCGAAGTGCTCTGCCCTCGCTCAAAACTTTCGTCGTTTGCTTAACGCCGACTGAAAGTTTGGGATTGCTTGACAATTGAATTAATGGCATACGGGTGTCCCTCCTTGAAGTCGCCAATATGCACTTCATCATTTTAACATCATCATTTTTTACTGTCAACAAATTTTATGTTAAATGCTTTCGATGTCGTCGATTGCATCCAAATCAAACTCGTCATTTGATTTTACAGACATTTCTCGGTAATAGCGCATTCCCGTTCCTGCCGGAATGAGTTTTCCGATGATGACGTTTTCTTTAAGCCCAAGCAGTCGATCTTCTTTTCCATTGATGGCCGCCTCGGTCAAAACGCGAGTCGTCTCTTGGAAAGATGCAGCCGAAAGGAATGATTCTGTCGCCAAAGAAGCTTTTGTAATCCCGAGGAGTGTCGGTGTTCCGACTGCCGGTTCACCGCCTTCGGCTTCTACTTCTTCATTGATGTGATTGAATTCTTTCATGCTGATAACCGTTCTAGGCAAGAGCAACGTGTCTCCGGATTCGTCGATACGAATTTTAGAGAGCATTTGTTTAACGATAATTTCAATATGTTTATCGTTAATGTCAACCCCTTGGAGCCTATAAACTTTTTGGACTTCTTTGATGATATATTCACGCACACCCGTTACACCGACAACGCGGAGTAAGTCGTGTGGGTTAATAGAACCTTCTGTAATCGATTGACCCTTGATAACACGGTCGCCTTCTCTGACTTTGAGTTTTGCCCCAAAGACGATCAGTGACGTATGTTGTTCACCGGTTTCTTCGTTTGTAATAACAACTTCACGTTTTTTCTTAGTCTCTTTGAAAGAGATCACCCCGTCAATTTCAGCGACGACGGCAAGACCTTTCGGTTTACGCGCTTCGAAAAGTTCCTCAACACGCGGGAGACCTTGAGTGATATCGCCTCCGGCAACCCCACCGGTGTGGAATGTTCTCATGGTAAGCTGCGTTCCCGGTTCACCGATAGACTGTGCTGCAATAATACCGACGGCTTCCCCAACATGAACCGGTTTTCCGGTTGCAAGGTTCAATCCATAGCATTTTGCGCAAACACCGTATTGTGTGTCACAAGTCAGTACCGAACGGATTTTCAATCTATCAACGCCTGTAGCGATGATTTTCTCTGCCACACGTTCTGAAATAATTGTATCTTTTGAGCAAAGCAGCGCACCTGTTTCAGGATGAAAAACATCTTCAACCGGATAACGCCCGATAATACGTTCAATCAGCGGTTCAATGAGTTCGTTGCCTTCTCTGAATTCAACGACTTCAATCCCCTGCTCGGTATGACAATCCACTTCGCGCACAATGACTTCCTGGCTGACATCGACAAGACGTCTCGTCAAATATCCGGAGTCTGCTGTACGCAGTGCCGTATCGGCAAGACCTTTTCGGGCACCTGTTGTGGAAATAAAGTATTCAAGAACCGAAAGCCCTTCACGGAAGTTAGAGACAATCGGGATTTCAACGGTTTTACCCAGTGCATTCGCCATGAGTCCGCGCATGCCGGCAAGCTGACGAATTTGGTTTTTAGAACCACGGGCTCCAGAATCGGCCATGATCTTAATGTTATTGAGTCGGGTCAGATTTTTCATAAGCGCTTCTGTAACATCTTCAGTCGTCTTGGTCCAAGTTTGAATAATCTTTTCATAGCGCTCTTCTTCCGAAATCAAACCGCGTCTGAATGCTTTTTGGTATTGATCGACTGTGTTTCTCGCATCCTCAATCAGTTGCTTTTTAGCTTCCGGAATCACCATGTCTGAAACGGAAACGGTGATGGCACCTTTCGTAGAATACTTAAAGCCGATATTTTTCATATGATCCAGAAGATTTGCCGTAATGGTATTGCCGTATTCGGCAAAACAACGTGCAATAATATCTTCAAGGTCTTTCTTTTTACAAAGGAAATCGATTTCCAATCCGTACGGATTTTCTTCACGATCTACAAATCCCAGGTTTTGCGGAATGTTCTCGTTAAAAATAAATCTTCCGACTGTACTTTCAACATTGATTGTACGGTCTTCCTCCGGAAGATATCTTCTGAGGATAACGCGTTCATGCAAGTCAACCGCACCGTTAAAGTATGCAAGATGCAATTCTTCAAAATCTTTAAACAGGCGTCGGTGTTCCGGGTCGCTTTCATTTTCATAAGTGAGGTAGTAAGCACCCAGGACCATATCCTGCGTCGGCGTCGTAATCGGTCGACCGTCTTTCGGCGCCAAAATATTATTGACAGAAAGCATCAAGAATCTTGCTTCTGCTTGAGCTTCCACAGAAAGCGGTACGTGAACTGCCATTTGGTCTCCGTCGAAGTCAGCATTATATGCAGTACATACGAGTGGATGCAAACGGATTGCTTTACCTTCGACGAGCACCGGTTCAAACGCTTGGATCCCTAGACGGTGAAGTGTTGGGGCACGGTTTAGAAGAACGGGATGCTCGCGAATAACCTCTTCAACGATATTCCAAACTTCCGGTTTAACGCGTTCAACCATACGTTTTGCACTCTTAATATTGTGAACATGACCGTCTCTGACGAGGCGTTTCATTACAAAAGGCTTAAAGAGTTCAAGCGCCATTTTTTTCGGCAAGCCGCATTGATAAAATTTAAGTTCAGGACCGACGACGATAACAGAACGGCCTGAGTAGTCAACACGTTTACCGAGCAAGTTTTGACGGAAACGTCCTTGCTTCCCTTTGAGCAAATCAGAAAGGGATTTGAGCGGACGGTTACCGGGCCCTGTAACAGGGCGGCCACGTCTGCCGTTATCGATCAATGCGTCTACGGCTTCTTGAAGCATACGCTTTTCATTGCGCACAATAATGTCAGGCGCGCCGAGTTCAAGCAGTCTTTTCAAACGGTTGTTACGGTTAATAACACGTCTGTAAAGATCATTGAGATCCGCCGTCGCAAAACGACCACCATCCAATTGAACCATCGGTCTCAAATCCGGCGGGATAACCGGAACGACATCGAGAATCATCCATTCGGGATCATTGCCCGATTGGCGGAATGCTTCTACAACTTCAAGACGTCTTACAATACGGTCTTTTCGTTGTCCGGCGCTCTCTTTAAGTTGTGACTTAAGTTCTGAGGCCAGCGCTTCGAGGTCAACTTCTTGGAGAATCTCCTTGACCGCTTCCGCCCCCATCATCGCTCTGAATGTGTTGCCGTATTTTTCTCTGTACTGAGCGTATTCGTTTTCCGTCAGCAATTGTTTTTTCTCGAGGCTCGTTTCACCCGGCTCAATGACAATATAAGAAGCAAAATACAAAACTTTTTCAAGTGATCTTGGAGACAGATCCAAAAGGATACCCATTTTTGAAGGGATCCCTTTAAAATACCAAATGTGTGATACCGGTGCTGCCAGCTCGATATGCCCCATGCGTTCTCTACGCACTTTAGACTTCGTTACTTCAACACCGCAACGGTCACAGATAACGCCTTTATAGCGTACTTTCTTGTATTTCCCGCAATGACATTCCCAGTCTTTTGTCGGGCCAAAGATTTTTTCACAGAACAAGCCCTCTTTCTCAGGCTTGAGTGTTCTGTAGTTAATGGTCTCAGGTTTTTTTACCTCGCCTTTTGACCAAGATCTGATTTTATCGGGTGATGCCAATCCGATTCTAATGGAGTCAAAATTATTGAATTCGATCAAGGGCTACCTCTCCCTTCTCTAGATACTAAGTGAATTATTCTTCGTAATCCTCTTCGTCGTCTTCGTCATTATCACTGTAATACGCGTCATCATCGTCTGATTCAAAGAGCTCATCGTCATCTTCGTCAATGTCAACGGCATCCGATTCTTCTTCGGATTCATCAATAAACGCACCTTTGCTGACATCGTTGCTGATCTTACTTTCTCTGAGAGCCGTGTTGTAATCGAGCCCATCGTCATCATCTGCGAGTTCGATTTCAATTTCACCGGCGTCATCCCGGAGCACTTTTACATCCAGAGCAAGCGCCTGAAGTTCCTTAATCAAGACTTTGAATGATTCCGGAATACCCGGTTCAGGAATGTTTTCTCCCTTGACGATCGCTTCATAAGCTTTGACACGGCCAACGACGTCGTCGGATTTTACAGTCAAAATTTCTTGGAGCGTGTGCGCCGCGCCGTAAGCTTCAAGCGCCCAAACTTCCATCTCTCCGAAACGTTGTCCACCAAACTGCGCTTTACCGCCGAGTGGCTGTTGTGTAACAAGGGAGTACGGTCCTGTACTTCTTGCATGGATTTTGTCGTCAACCAAGTGGTGAAGTTTCAACATGTACATGTAGCCAACCGTTACCGGGTTATCAAAGGTTTCGCCTGAGCGTCCATCGCGAACGATCAGTTTACCATTTCCGGGGTAACCGGCTTCTTCAAGAATTTCTTTGATTTGGCTTTCGCGTGCACCGTCGAATACCGGTGTTGCCACTTTCCAGCCTTTTTTCTTTGCCGCGAGACCAAGGTGAACTTCAAGTACCTGTCCGATGTTCATACGGGAAGGAACCCCCAGCGGATTGAGTACGATTTGAAGCGGTGTCCCGTCTTCGAGGAACGGCATATCTTCAACCGGAAGAATTCTGGAGATAACCCCTTTGTTTCCGTGGCGCCCTGCCATTTTATCGCCGATGCTGATCTTACGTTTTTTCGCAATGTAAACGCGGATCAATTTATTGACGCCCGGAGACAATTCATCTCCGTTTTCGCGTTCGAATTTTTTCACATCAACAATAATACCGGACTCACCATGCGGTACTCTGAGGGATGTATCTCTGACTTCTCTGGCCTTTTCACCGAATATCGCTCGGAGCAATCGCTCTTCAGCCGTCAATTCGGTTTCACCTTTCGGTGTTACTTTACCGACGAGAATATCACCTGAATTGACTTCCGCACCGATTCGGATAATGCCTTCCGCATCCAAGTTTTTGAGTGCATCTTCACCCACATTCGGAATATCACGTGTAATTTCTTCAGGTCCGAGTTTTGTATCTCTGGCTTCAGACTCATATTCTTCTATATGAATAGAGCTCAATTTGTCTTCCATGACGAGTTCTTCGCTGAGCAAAATAGCATCCTCGTAGTTGTAACCTTCCCACGTCATAAATCCGATCAGAAGGTTTGTACCGAGTGCGATTTCGCCATCGTCCGTCGATGGGCCGTCTGCAATAATATCATCAAATTTAACGGCATCGCCTTTGTTGACGAGCGGTTTTTGATTGATACAAGTTCCTTGGTTGGAACGTTTAAATTTAAGCAATTTATGTCTGTAACGCTTTTTGTCTTCATTTCCGCGAATGACAATTTCATCAGCCGAAACGTATTCAACAACGCCGTCTACATACGATTTGACAACAGATCCGGAATCTTTTGCCGCTTTGTGTTCAATACCGGTTCCGATAATCGGTGCTTCCGCTCTAACGAGAGGAACGGCTTGACGTTGCATGTTCGACCCCATGAGGGCACGGTTGGCGTCATCGTTTTCAAGGAAAGGAATCATCGCAGTAGCGACAGAAACCATTTGTTGAGCCGAAACTTCGACAAGATCGATCTCGCTGGCCGGGAATTCTTTGATATCGGAACGTCTTCGGGCAACAATTCGGTTGCTGACAAAACGATCGTCTTCATCAAGCGGTTCATTTGCAGGCGCAACAACATATTTCTCTTCGACATCGGCTGTGATGTAGATGATAGTTTTCGTTACGATACCTGTCTTTTTATCAACTTTTCGGTAAGGCGATTCGATAAAACCATACTCATTGATTCGCGCAAATGTACTGAGCGAACCAATCAAACCGATGTTCGGACCTTCCGGGGTTTCAATAGGGCACATACGACCATAGTGCGAATGGTGAACGTCACGCACCTCGAATCCCGCACGCTCTCTGGAGAGACCACCCGGTCCAAGAGCTGACAATCTTCTTTTATGTGTCAATTCCGCAAGCGGATTGGTTTGGTCCATGAATTGTGAAAGCTGAGAGCTTCCAAAGAACTCTTTAATAGAAGAAACCACCGGCTTAATATTAATAAGCGCTTGAGGCGTAATCGCTTCCATGTCTTGAATGGTCATGCGCTCGCGCACAACACGTTCCATTCTTGAAAGACCGATTCTGAATTGGTTTTGTAACAATTCTCCGACAGAACGAATACGGCGATTTCCCAAATGGTCAATGTCGTCCGTATTTCCGACACCTGAGTTCAGATTCAGGATATAGCTGAAGGACGCCAAAATATCCGCAGGGATAATATGGCGCGGAACAAGTTCGCCCATACGATCTTGCATCGCTTGAATGCGTTCGGATTCGTCTTCATACATATCGAGAATTTCTTTGAGCACCGGGAAATAAACTTTCTCTTTAATAGAGAATTTTTCCGATGTAAAATGCGCAGTCAAATCAACAAATTGATTGCCGATAACGCGAACGACTTTGCCGTCATCATCATAAACATCAACTTGTTTAACACCTGCATTTTCTATATCAAACGCAACATCAATTGAGATTTTTGCGTCTTTTTCAACAAGAATTTCTCCCGTTAAAGGATTGATGACATTTTCTGCAGCAACGCGTTCTTCAATTCGATTGGAAACACCCAGTTTTTTATTGAATTTATAGCGGCCGACTTTTGCAAGATCGTATCGTTTTTCATCAAAAAACAGAGAATTGATTAGATTGCTGGCACTTTCGACCGTAGGCGGTTCACCCGGTCTAAGCTTTTTGTAAATTTCAATCAAGCCCTCTTCTTGGTTTGTCGTACTGTCTTTATCAAGGGTTTTCATTAATTTTTCATCTTCGCCAAACAACGCCAAGATTTCATAATTGCTCTGATATCCAAGTGCACGGATCAAAGTAGTTGCAGGCAATTTTCGCGTTCGGTCAATTCTGACGGAAACCACATCGTTAGAATCCGTTTCATATTCGAGCCAAGCACCGCGGTTAGGGATGATGGTACTTGAAAACAGCTTAGTCCCCATTTTATCAAGTTTGACATCATAGTACGGACCAGGCGAACGGACGAGTTGGCTAACGATAACGCGTTCAGCACCATTAATAATAAAAGTGCCCTTGTCCGTCATGAGAGGAAAATCTCCCATGAAAACTTTCTGTTCCTTGATTTCTCCCGTTTCTCGATTGATGAATCGCACTTGCACCCGAAGCGGCACAGCGTAATTAACATCACGTTCTTTGCATTCTTCAACATCATACTTTGGCTCATCATCCAGCTCATAGTCAATGAATTCAAGAATCAAATTCCCAGTGTAATCTTCAATCGGAGAAATGTCTCTAAAGGCTTCTTTCAAACCCTCATCAAGAAACCATTCATAAGATTTGCGTTGAATTTCAATCAGGTTAGGCTTTTCAAGCAATTCCTTGATTCTGGCAAAACTCATGCGTTGTGTTCTTCCGAGCATTACAGGTTGTGGCATTAATGTTTTCACCCCTTGTATAGTAAAAGTCGTTGTATAAGAGAAGTTTTGACACCTCTCATATAAAAAGGTCTCCCTTTTCCAGCCGTCTTTGCTATGGTCTAAAACGCAGAAAACTCCATTTTAAACATACTTATAGCATTATAAAATAATAACACACCTCGCAAGAGGATGTCAACATTTTTTTATAAGTTTGTTTAAAAAAGAGTTTTTGGTTTTTGGTTTTATAATTTGGGATAAAATAGCCACCAATTGAAATTGGTGGCTATCTGTCGCTTATAAGAATTATTTTAATTCTACAGCAGCGCCTGCTTCTTCAAGTTTCGCTTTGATGCTTTCAGCTTCTTCTTTAGCGATACCTTCTTTAACCGGTTTCGGTGCATTGTCTACGAGATCTTTCGCTTCTTTAAGACCGAGTCCTGTGATTTCGCGAACGACTTTGATAACGCCGATTTTCTTAGCGCCTGCGTTTGCAAGGATAACATCGAATTCAGTTTGTTCTTCAACGGCTTCAGCTACAGCACCACCAGCTACTGCAACAACCGGAGCTGATGCAGATACGCCGAATTCAGCTTCACAAGCTTCAACCAGTTCTTTTATTTCCAAAATACTCATGCCTTTAATGGCTTCAATAATTTGCTCTTTAGTCATTTTTGAACACCTCCATATAATTTTAGTTTACGCTGCCCTCTTCTTTTGCTGCAGCCAAGTTGGATAAGAAATATGCAAAGTTCGAAATTGGCGCTTTGACACTGCCGAGGAATTTCCCGATGAGAACTTCTTTTGACGGCAGATCCGCAATTTTGATCATATCTTCTAAATTACAGTAAGACCCTTCAACTACGCCGGATTTAAGTTCCAAGGCTTTGTGATCTTTTGCAAAATCTTTGATGATTTTAGCAGGAACCACAGAATCCTCGATACCGAAAGCAATTGCATTCGGACCGGTTAAATCTTCAGTTAAAGATTCAAATTCCGTATCTTTGATGGCGAGTTTTACGAGATTGTTTTTATAAACCTTATACTCGACGCCCGCAGCTCTGAATTTACTTCTGAGCTCGGTTACTTCTTCCACCGTAAGACCTCTGTAATCTACAAGAACAGCAGACTTTGCGCTTGAGAACTTTTCTTTAATTTCGCTTACAACTACCTTTTTGTTCTCGAAGTTTTTTGACATTTGTCCACCTCCCTGTTCCAAATTTAAAAAGCCTCTCTTCCGTAGACAAGAGAGGCATGAATTTATCGTAATCAATAAATCATTTATTTCTACCTCGGTAGGGTATTAAGCCTAGGCACCTACTGTCTACGGTTAATATGCAATTTTACAACAAAGCAATTTTATCAAATATACTTTGCCTTGTCAATTATAATTTTGCTGCATTGAGATGGATTCCAGGACCCATCGTACTCGTAAGCGTCACGCTTCTGAGATACGTTCCTTTTGCAGCTGCCGGTTTTGCCTTGTTGACCGCTTCCATCAGAGCACTCAGGTTTTCTGATAATTGGCTTTCGCTGAAAGAAGCTTTTCCAATTGAAACGTGAATGATGTTGGTTTTATCCAAGCGGTATTCTACTTTACCGGCTTTGATTTCTTTAACGGCTCTTTCGAGGTCAAATGTTACTGTTCCGGATTTCGGGTTTGGCATGAGGCCTTTCGGTCCGAGCACACGACCCAAGCGGCCGAGTTGACCCATCATATCCGGTGTTGCAACGATGACATCGTAGTCAAACCAGTTTTCACTTTGAATTTTTGAGATCATGTCTTCCGCACCGACATAATCAGCGCCTGCGTTTTCTGCTTCAGTCGCTTTTTCGCCTTTTGCGACAACGAGTACGCGTTTGGTTTTACCAGTTCCGTGCGGCAATACGATAGCGCCTCTGACTTGTTGATCGGCATGACGGCCATCGACACCCAATTTGATATGAAGCTCAACCGTTTCGTCAAACTTAGCTTTTGCTGTTTGTTTTACGAGTTTGATTGCATCTTCAACATCATAAAGTGCATTTCTGTCGATAAGCTTTGATGCCTCTTGATAACTCTTACCTCTCTTAGCCATCTTTTCCTCCTTCGTGGTCTTCGGTTTCCCTCCCACTGCATAACGGCATTAGTCTTCTACAACGATGCCCATACTACGTGCAGTTCCTTCGATCATGCGCATTGCTGCTTCAACGCTACCCGCATTAAGATCCTGCATTTTGATTTCTGCGATTTCTTTAATTTTATCGCGTTTAACCGTTGCTACTTTTTTCTTGTTAGGCTCTCCGGAACCACCTGGGATTCCCGCAGCTTTAATCAAGAGGTTTGCAGCCGGCGGCGTCTTAGTAATGAACGTATACGATCTGTCTTGGTATACTGTGATTACAACAGGAATAATCATTCCCGCTTGATCCGCTGTTTTCGCATTAAACTCTTTACAGAATTGCATGATGTTGATCCCTTGTTGACCGAGAGCAGGACCTACCGGCGGTGCTGGAGTTGCCTTTCCCGCTGCAATTTGCAGTTTAACGATACCGGTTACTTTCTTTGCCATGTGTTACACCTCCTTTGCGTTCCCCTAGTTTTTGCTCACTTGATCAAACTCGAGCTCAACGGGGGTTTCTCTACCAAACATTGATATAATCGCTTTGATAGACTGCTTTTCTAAATGGATTTCCTCTACGACGCCCACGAAATTTTCGAAAGGACCGGAAATCACTGTAATGGAATCGCCGATTTCAAAATCGACTTCGACAGTACGTTTTTCAAGCCCCATATTGGCAACTTCTTCGTCTGTCAATGGAATGGGTTTTGATCCGGGACCCACAAATCCCGTGACCCCTCTGGTATTGCGAACAACATACCAAGATTCATCCGTCATAATCATCTTAACGATGGCATACCCGGGGAAGATTTTTTTCGATTTATCTTTGCGCTTGCCATTTTTAATTTCGACAACGGTTTCAGTAGGAACGACGACCTGCAAGATTACATCTTCCATGCCTCTGTTTTCGACGATTTTTTCTATATTCGCCTTAACTTTGTTTTCATGGCCAGAGTATGTATGTACGACATACCACTTTGCCTTACTTGTATCTGACATAATCCTCCGGTATAACCTCCTTCCGAATCCGTCTCTTTATGCAAACAAATTGAAGAGAAATTTAAAAACAGTATCCATGACGCCGATTGCAATTGCGGCAACAAAGACCATGACAAGAACAACCGCTGTATAGTTCAAGACATCTTCACGAGTCGGCCAAGTAACTTTTTTAATTTCGCTTCTTACACTTTTAAGATATTTACCGAGACCCGGCTTTTTCTCTTTTGCATTGTTAGCCATTTTTTCAACCCCTTATCCTAAATAGATTGGAACATGCGAAAAAACTACTTTGTCTCTTTGTGCAGTGTATGCTTTTTATCGAATTTGCAGTACTTCATCATTTCGATTCTGTCCGGGTTGTTTTTCT
>JASUTA010000077.1 GCA_030445805.1 Clostridiales bacterium | reverse complement strand
TACTGAAGCGCCGACAACTACTGAAGCCCCAACAACTACTGAAGCGCCGACAACTACTGAAGCGCCGACAACTACTGAAGCGCCGACAACTACTGAAGCCCCAACAACTACTGAAGCCCCAACAACTACTGAAGCGCCAACAACTACAAATTTCGTTCCTACAGGAACAACTCAAGTCTTTACTCCTGAAAGAACGACAACTGTTATCATTGAAGAAGAAACCATTCCTGAAGGGCCTGCAACCGAACCTTTCAACTTTGACGCTTTTATTCAAGAACAACCGACTACCAGTGAAATTATCTTAGACGAAGAAGTACCGCTCGGCGATGCACTTCCTAAGACAGGTCAACTTCCTGCCGAACTCTACTACGGTATCGGCGGACTCGTTACAGCAGCAGGCGTCTTCATTAAAAAGAGAAGACAATAGCAAAGCCGTATCAAGTAAAATAAATCATTAAAGCATAATAAAAAGGCTTGCCCGATCGGGCAAGCCTTTTTTATTTAAACCACCAATAACATCCGTCCACGTTCCCCCTTGTGGACAATCAAATTAAAGCAGGTTTTTATCCACATATTTAGTCAGTTTTCCGAGTGCATTGACATAACTGCCGAACTCATTGTCATACCATCCGAAAATCTTCGCATGTGTTACCGGTAAATGAAGATCCGCATTGGTGGCCCCTTGATATCGGCTGAGTGTTTCCGCATCCAATGAAAGGAATCCTGTTCTCGTGTGGTTTTCTCGTCCTTCGATGACTACAGTTGCCATTTCACCTCTTAAATCAGAAGAGACATTTTGGTTCATACTGAAGTAGAGCAGTCCCTTTTGCGGACCTTCCGCCGCACGTTTGTAGATGTCATTGATAAATTCGCGGTCGATCACCGGTTGACCTTGGCTGTCCAGTTCCGTTCTGAAAGTCAAGTTCAAAGAGATCAAAGAAACTGTGCTTGTCGGTACGCGAATGGAATCCGCCATAAAGCCGACTTTTTTGATTTCAGGAATAATCTCTTCAAGTGCAATCGCCGCACCCGTACTGCTCGGAATAATATTGCCGATGGCCGAACGATTTTTTCTGAGGTCCTTTGCATTGGCAGACGGCGCCGCATCCAAAATGTTTTGCGTGTTCGTCGCCGCATGAACGGTCGTCATGGATGCCGTTACAATTTTAGACGTCTCTTCCGTATCCAAAAGCGGTTTCATCATGTGTGCAAGACCGGTTGTCGTACAGCTGGCCGCAGAAAGAATGTGGTGTTTCATCGGGTCATATTGAAAATGATTCACGCCATAAACAAAGAGACCGGTGTCTTCCGGACGTTTTTGAACACCTGAACCGAATTTGAAAGGTGCACTCAAAATGACTTTTTCAGCGCCCGCTTCAAGGTGACCGCGGAGACTGCCTTTCGGATGATCGGCCGGAAGGCTTGGATCCAAAAAGACGCCGGTACAATCTACGACCAGGCGAACGCCTTCTTTGCCCCATTCAATGTCCTTAGGATTTCTGGCATTCATGAGCAATTTGACTTCGATACCGTCGATTTCGAGCAGGTTTTCATCCGCATTTAAAACCTTTGCCGAATACGCCTGTCCGGAATAACCATACCTAAATCGTTCCAAAGTACCGTAAGTTGAATCCGTCGTCAAATAGTGCAGTGCGTCCTCAAGGCTCTTCCCGATGGTTCTCCCCGAGTTAATGACAATTCGGTCAAAGTGTCTTTGGTTCAGATGATTCCAAAGTGTCAACTTGCCGATTCTCCCGATCCCGTTAATTCCGAGGATCCGCTTGTTTCTAAGATTCATGATCTCCCTCCCCCATGACTTCATATGGGCTCTCAATGGTCTTATATGCACCAGAGAAAATTTGCCCTTTTTCACCATCCAATGTGAGTGCATCGCCGACTTTTAAAACTTTTCCGCCGACGCGACATTCTTTTTTCAATTCATCTACGGAAAGCCCACTGCATCCGACGATGCAGACTTTTCCGAGACTTGCCGCCGTCACAGCCGCATGTGACGTTGCGCCGCCGCGTGCCGTAATCAATCCGTCGCATTGGAATACGAGCGGAATATCATCCGGAACCGTATCCGGACGCGCCAATACAATTTTTTTATCCGGATACTTTTCCCGAATAGAAGCCATGTCTTCCAAATCAAACGCAAGCAGTCCAGACAAAATTTCAGGGCTGATACCGATGCCTTTGCCGACAAGTGTTTCCGGCGGCGGAGGTGTCTCAAATCGAGACTGCGTTTTTTGATTCTTGAGATTTTGATTCCGAATTTGCAAGATGTACAAATCTTCCGGCGCATCGGATTCAAAGGTAAACTCTATGTCTTGATGGGCAAAACCGTAAGTTTCAATCAGCAGCTTTGCATCACGCTTGAGTTGCTCGTATATTTCGGGAAAACCGGATTCAAGAGACAGAGGGCTCTCCTTGTAATGTGATTTGCGCTGTTTCTCCGTGATCGGGAGCGTATGCACCAATCCTGAAACGACGTCTTCGCCTTGACTGCACAGAACGAAGTCTCCGTACAAAGTAATGCCGGCAGAAGGATTTTTGACAAACGGGCTACTGGTAAAGACGACGCCCGTGCCCGATCGACTTGATCGATTCCCCAGAATCATCTTTTGCACCAAGACCGCGGTTCCCCATCCGCCTGCAATTTGCATATGTTTTCGATATTCGTCCGCACTCTTTGAAAACCAAGAGTCGACAACCGAGGCAATCGCCTGTTTCATTTGTTTAAACAAATCTTCTTCAAACGTCAAACCGTGTTGCTTTAAAATGGCTTTGTAATCCATTGCAATCGCACGCATTTGATCGGGTGTAAATTGAATTTTGGTATCCACGGAAAATGTATTTTTATAATGCAGCATCGATCGGTCAAAGATGTCGCGATCAACGCCGAATGCCATTCCCCAGCTTTGCAGAAAACGTCTGTAGCTGTCCCAAGCCGTCCACGCCATACCGGGTTTTTCACTGAAGCGTTCGGCAATCTCATCATTCATACCGACATTGAGAAATGTTTTCATTGCGCCCGGCAAAGACAAACTCGACCCGGAACGCACGGAAAAGAACAAAGGATTGTCCGGGTCGCCATATCGCGTCCCCGTTTGCATCTCAATTCGCGCAATTTCATCCTTGATGTGATTGTTGAGTTCCTGCATCATCAAAGGGTGTTTCCTGAGGATATCTTTATGCCTGAATACTTCGGTAGTCAATATAAATCCCGGTGGCACGTTGAAACCGTAATCCATAAGTTTTTTCAAGAAATAAGCTTTTGCCCCCAAAAAGACCGGGTTGTCTATCGGCGGTGTCTGACGGTTCAATGCACTGAACGCCAAATCCGGATCGTAGGTCATCATGCTTTCGATGGATTCGGAAGAATACTCGGATTTAACTTTGACAAGAGCTTCATGAATGCGTGTAATCAAGCGATCCAGATCCTGAACGAGGAATGCCGCGGCCAAATGTTCTCTGAAAAAGCGCTCAGAAATTTTAAAAAAGCGCTGTTTTTCTTCGATACTGCCGTCACTCCTCGCATCCGAATCCGGCAATTGCGGAATAATGGCTTCCAGCGGGCCTTCAAATACGCTGATAAAGTATTCATCCATAATGCGATTGATGTCTTTCGCCATGAATTCAAACAGATTGACATATTGCTCAAACGAGAAAGACGGCGAAGACATGGCGTATTTAAGCATGTCCAAATGTGAGTCAAACCCTTGGTTGGAAATACCATCGAGCTCCAGTCCCTTTTGGAAAGCAGTCAGCACTTCGTAGATGTAACGAATGGTTCTGGCCGAGACATAGTCCAAGTTAATGGCTTCCACCAATTGCATCATCAGGCGCACTGCCGTTCGCTCAAGGCGGTACATCAGACCGAGTGCCTCAAATTTATTTTCAATATACTGCCCATACATGGAGGGAATCCCCACCGCAACGTGGCGTTTATAGTAGATTTGTTCCAGCGCTTCCGAAACTTCAGGGTTGAGGATAATGCCCTTTAGTTTACTCATAAACGCGTAAATTTTTTCGAGAGCCGCCTTGTGTTGGCCGGTTTCCAAGAAACCGCGCAGCGCTTCCAGTTCTTCGCCTGTGAAGAAGTGATACCCATTTAAAAAGCTCACAATATCATCCGATTCAAGCGAGTATTTTTCAAGCAAAAGCGCGTGAATTTCAAAGAGCTCAGCAACACGTTTTCGATCGCGTTCATTGCCTTCCGTACTGTTTAACACCGTTTCCCGAGCGTCTTCCCAAGCTTCAATGCATTGGTCCAAGTTCTGACCGGATTGGTCGCAGAGTGCTTTAACAATGGCATGCACCCCTTCAAACCACGTTCGGTCTTCACCGATATGATCGAATACATCTTTCGGAACAACCGCCTCAAGCGGCGCTTTGTCACCGGTATACCAGTAAAACAAAATTTTTCGCGTCAGTTCAATGTGCGTGTTGTTGCTCTCGGTGTGAACCTGTTTTCTCAGGAAATGAATCAGGCGATCCTTCCTGAGAGACGCTTCATCGATGGACGTCGTCACTTCTCTGAGGCGTCCTTCGGCACCGATATCCCTAAAATAGACCGGGAAAATTCTGGCCAGTTGTTTGATCTCCCTGTAAACCGGCGCGATGTCCGCATTGAGCAGTTTGGTCACATCGCGCTGAAAGAGATCCGTATCCGATATAAAGATCCCGCCGAGCTTCAGATTGACGATCAAGGCGGCGAGCAGGTTGCGCATGGTCAGCGGTGCGTGTTCAATGAGTTCAAGCCAGACGCGAATATTTTTTACATGGCTCGTATTGATTTTGATTTGCCAATCGTCGTTGAGCTCCATCTTCCCGGGATACTGAAAACCTAAGGCAATCAGTCGCGTCACAAAATAGCTGATGTGATCTTCTCGCCCGATATCAATGACTTCTTTCCCGAGGGTGAGAATGCAGTCTAGGACAATGCCGCTGTGGTTTACGGAAAGACTCTTGAATTCGGCCATAATGACATCGATAAATGCGATGACATCGTCATCACCGAGTTCTTTAAAAACACTGCGCAAATTTCGGTTCATATCGTAGAGCAAGTGATCGCTCAAATGGCGCATGCCGTCCAAACGCAACAGATAGAACAGGTAATAGATGCTGTCGAGGTGAGACGGCAACTTTTCCGTAAAACTTCTGTAGTAATTGGACATATCATTGAAAAACATCAGCTCCGTCAGGGACTTCCAATCGTCCGCTTCAGCGAGATCTTTTTTCAATTGCGTATAGAACCACACGCAGACCGGCCTGAGATCTTCTTCTGTAAGGCTTTGGAAATAAGCCGATTTCGCGCGATACCACGTCAAAATATCGGTCTCTTTTTCCCAGTCGTCATAACAGCGCTTGAGCAGTCTTTTTGTGATTCGAACCAGTTCCGGAGCAAACGTCGGAAGCGCCCCCACTCTTGCCAAATACGTTTTGAAATAGCCCGTATTGCTCACATAGAGCACTTCGTGTTTCTTAGAATCTTCATCCAAAAGATCAAGAGACTTGCGAATAATGCCTTCCGGATAATCTTCCAGTGCCGTCAGACGGTCCATAAATTTTATAAAGGTTTTAATCAGCAGGTCGCGTTGCGCTTCCGGCAGATCGGTTTCCATTAATTCTTTAAAAATGCTCAAAAAAACGTCAAGGGCCCGCTCAGCGTCGTCCAGCCCGTTGTAAAACCAGAGCTCTGTCAGACATATGCTGTGAAGCGACTCGATGACGTATTGGTTGTTCCTGAACTTGTGATTGAGTTCCGTCAAAAAATCCTGTGTGCGCTTATGCGTACCCCATTTTGATTCGGATAACGAAAGCAGCCAGGCTTGATCTTCGGGAATCTGAATGCTCAAATCACGTGTATTTTCAAGATTGACTTCCAGTGCCTTTGATACAATATGATCGGACATATTTACCTCCCCGTAAAAAGTCCACTCGGTTGCAGGACACATTTCGTCCCTTGTCAGTATACCATATTGGCGGAAAACGGAAATGGGCTTTTGAAAAAAATAATGTTTTTTTGAAGATACATTAACATATTTTGTAAAATTAATGTCGTAAAAAAGGCGGATGTCTCAAAAATGAGGATTTGAGAGACACCCGCCAAAAGGGGCAGTTTAAACGTTTATCGGGCACCGCGCTTGACAAGTGCCTGCGCGATAAAAGACGCTACATCTTCGGCATAGGTTCCCGTGCCGAATCCCGCATCATAACCCAGTTCCTTCGCCAGTTCATGGGAAATTCGAGGCCCTCCTGCACAGACGACGAGTTTATCGCGAAGGCCTTCCGATTCGATTAATTCAATTAAAGCTTTCATATTGGCAATGTGGACATCCTTTTGTGTGACGATCTGGGAAATGATGATCGCATCCGCATTGCGTTCAATGGCCATGGCCAGCATTTCTTCGTTGGGGACTTGAGCACCGAGGTTATAAGCTTTGATGCCTTTGTATCGCTCCAACCCGTAATGGCCGTCATATCCCTTCATGTTCATGATGGCATCGATGCCCACGGTATGGGCATCCGTACCGGTACAGCCGCCGACGATGACGATGTCGCGATCAAAGTTTTCGGCGAGGTAGGCTTCCACTTCTTCTTTTTCCATCACTTCCGAATCGACTTTCGGCACTTCGATTTTTGTGTAGTCCACGGTGTGCGTGCTCTTGCCGTACATGACAAACAGGGTATATCCGACGCCCAAATCTTGAGCGTGAACGACTTGCGGTTCTTCAATACCCATTTTCAGCAGAAGTTGTCGCGCCGCTTCTTTGCTTTCCTCCCCACAGGGAACCGGCAAGGTAAAACTGAACTGCATCACGCCGTCTCCCAAGGTGTCGCCGTAAGGTTTGATGTGTTTTAAATCTACAGTGTTGTCGCTGCTCATCTCGATTCACCTCCCAGCATCAATTCAAGAAACGGGTTAAAATAGTGTTTGCCTTTTTCCACGACGCCTTCGAGGCCTTTTCCGCCTGTCATCGTTCGTGTTACACCGGCAAATTTGCCCTGTTCGATGGTGCTCATAATCCCGATTTGCTCGATTTCGAGAAGCAAATCCGCGGCATCATCCAGCACTTGCTGTGCCCGTTTTTGAATGCGGCCGCCGGATTTGAATTCAATTTCATCTCCGAAATGACGCATGTTGTTGAAGATGTATTTCGCATTTTCTATGGAGAGTGCCCTGTCTTGAAGCAAAGGCGTGTGAATGGCTTCTGTCAACATGCCGAGCAATTGAATGCTCTGACCGGTCATGATGGAAGCGACGTTAAACATCGCGTCTTGGACATGACCTCTAAAGATATTGCCCGTCATGTATTTGGTCGGCGGCATGTATTTCAGCGGTGCATCCGGGAAAATTTCCCGCGCCATTTGCGCCTGCGCCACTTCCATGAGGAAACCGTCTTCCGTTTCCGGATTCATTTCAAAGGCGTGACCCAGTCCCATCTGTTTTTCGGGCAGCCCCGCTAACAGGGCAAATTGCTCGTTGATGAGCTGTGATGCAAGGACGGTATGCGCTTCTTCAATGGCGTCTGACGTCGTCAGATAATTGTCTTCGCCGGTGTTGATAATAATGCCCGCAAAGCCGTTGATCACCCTCGAAAAAAATTGATCCACCAGCGTGCGTTGCATATTGATGTCTCTGAAAAGAATGCCGTACAAAGCGTCGTTCAACATGACGTCGAGGCGCTCTATGGCACCCATTGCGGCAATTTCAGGCATGCACAGCCCGGAACAGTAGTTGCACAGTCTTATGTATCGCCCGACTTCTTCGCCGACTTCGTCCAGCGCACTTCTCATGATTTTAAAGTTTTCCTGCGTGGCATAAGTGCCGCCAAATCCCTCTGTCGTCGGACCGAAAGGCACGTAATCCAGGAGGCTTTGCGCAGTGGTTCGAATGACGGCGATGATGTCCGCACCTTGTTTGGCCGCCGCTTTTGCCTGAAGGACGTCTTCATAAATGTTGCCTGTAGCGACAATGACATAGAGATACGGTTTTTTACCCTCTCCCAAGCGGTCGAGCAGTGCTTCGCGTTCGAGGCGGCGTGCTCTGATACGCTCGGTTGCGGCGATTGCTTCTTTTGTTATGGTTTTCGATATTTTCTCCTGAGAAGCTACCGGAAGGTGCATGATATCGAGGGCCCCTTGTGAAACTGCCTCTGCGACTTCCTGCGCACTTTTTCCGGTGGCACACATGGCATTGCCCACCCAGAAGCATACCCCTTCTGCCAATCCGCCGCCCGATCGAATCTGATCGACGACGATATTCGGAAGCGGGCGCTCAAATCGGTCGACACCGTCGACGCCGAGCAATCTCAAGATGGTGCGTTCCACAGCGACGGTGGTGTGTTTGTCTATAAAGGTCTGCGTCTGTAGTGCCACGGCATGCGCCGATCGGCGCGCCGCTTCGACGCGGTCAAAATCTAAATTCAATTTACTGGTCATCTGCTCCTCCTAATAGTGCTTTTGCCCGTGCGATAATCTCCGGGTCCAGTCCCAAACAGCCACTGATGCGCAAAGCTTCTTGCGGAATGGGTGCATCCGGCGGCGCCGGATACAGGCGGTAGTCCATATAGCGTTTGAGTCTTTTAAGTCCCGCTTCGGGATTGTTCGGCTCATGTTCTCCCGATTCGAAGGCCGCTTTTAAAGCGTCTTCGTCCAGCGCCGACAGTCCGCCGGTCTGGTAATGGTCGACTCCGACAAGTCGGGTCAGACTCTCATCGTGCGTTGTGGCAACGGTAAGTGTCTCCGCCGATATCAGGGATTCGAGTACGGCTCTCGAAATTGCCGAGCCTTCCCTCGGATTGGTACCCCGTCCGAATTCATCGAGCAAAATCAATCCGGGAAGATTTTTTTGCTGAATGATTTTCGCAATCTGCGCCATTTCCGCTCCGAAAGTGCTGAGTCCCAAGTCGGTTGACTGTCCATCTCCTATGGATGTAAAAATAAAGTCGATCGGCGTCAAGACGGCGTTCTCGCAAGGGACAAATAAACCGTACCGCGCCATGGCGCAAATCAATCCGATCGTTTTAAGCGCAACGGTTTTACCGCCCATATTGGCGCCTGTAATAACAGTAACAGGTTCTTTGAGCAACAGGTCAATCGGCATATAATCCTCGCCGAGCCGAGCCTCAAGCGCCGGAAATCGGGCATTTTTGAGGGCAATTCCGTTTTCTGAAAAAGTCGGCCGGATGCAGTGCTTGCTTAGGGCATATTCGG
Source organism: Clostridiales bacterium (assembly GCA_030445805.1). Lineage (GTDB taxonomy): Bacteria > Bacillota > Clostridia > Peptostreptococcales > Acidaminobacteraceae > JASUTA01. The sequence continues at coordinate 2,438 of JASUTA010000077.1, read as the reverse complement.
CTTTCGCCAATAAAAAGTCCATCTTTCCGATGTGACGAATATTTTGATACAGCGTTTCGACATGTGCGGCGAGTTCTGCCGAAAGTGTTTTTCGAACGTTCAGTTCCTCCGAGGCTTCTTCTGTCAAAAGCGCCTCGCGTTTTTCCGAAAGCGCGTCGTCCGGAGAGTGGTGTTTGACGCGTAAGGCCATCATCTCGGACTCGCAGAGATCCAGCGCCCCACGGATTTCCGAAAGTTTTTCGGAATAGGCGCTGTATATGTAAAAAGTCGGAATACCCAGACCTTCGGGGTCGAGTAGGGTGATTACGGCTTCAACCGGAAGAAGCGCCATTGCTTTTCCCGGCCAGTCGGTGTCGCCTGTGATTTCGGAAATGCGTCTCATTTGAAGTGCTTGCTGCTTGATTTCAAAGAGTTCGGTGACACTGAGCACTTCTCCGGAGAAAAGGCGGTCCAACGTCAAGAAAAGCCCTTTTATTTCTGAAAAGACGCGAATGAGTTCGTGAAAGGTCACTTTGTCGCCGTTGACAAAATCCACTGTTTTTTCGAGGGCGTCCAGTACGCTTTCCAGCGCCTCCTGTGCGTCGCTCAAGTAAGGTTTCATCCGGCTCTTTTCAACTTTTCCATACGGCGTAACGGGCTGTATGGCCGCAAAGACGGCACTGAGTCCCAATGTTTGCGCCGATTTTTCAGATAGAAAATTTTCATGTGAAAAGAAGTCACGTTCGGTCAAGGACATGTTTTCACCTCCGCCAAAACGTCAATAATCGGGATATCGGACAGGGCAGGTGCTTGTTTCAATGCCGCCATAAATGCCGCGGCGTCATACCGATACCCTTTCGGTGCCACGGGGTTTGCTGATACGGCAAGTAGGCGAATCGATTCATAGACGTTCAGTTCGAATTGAAAGCGTTTGAGAGTCCGCCATTCCCGGGGTGATATAAATACTTTGGTCGCATCCCGTACGACAAAGGCGGGCGGCTTGAGGAGTCCGCCGAGTCCTTCCATGATCTCATAGGCAACGCTGTAGACCAGTGCCCCCGGGAAGAGAATGTAAGCGGTATTTTTGCGGATCTCCGAAAGCAGGGGGCCTGCGGCCCCAAGGCCTGTTTTCAAAACGGGCAGCGGGCGGATTTGGTAGCCGTCGCCGGACGCGTTTCGGTCGATGAGCGCAATTTCTCCTGAATTTTCAAAGTGTGCCGATACGGCGTCGTTTTCAGCGGCCGGCAGGGAAAAGAGCATAGCGCGATGTGCCGTTTCTTCTACGGCGATGTCCATGCGGCGGGAAATCGCCGCGCCCGTTGAAAGAAAACAGGCGTCCGCCACAGCAGGTGAGGCTGAAGCGCAGCGGTCCAGTGCGCCGTCAATCAGGACGTAATGCGCGCCGAAGGCGCGCATTTTTTCCGCGACTTCCCGAATGGAGCGGTTGGACACGGGGCCGCCGAGCTGTACGAAGCCGCCGCGGCGGCATTTGCCGATGACGACTTTTCCCATAGCGGTGGCATATTCGGTGACTTCGAGGAGTTCCATCTGGGCTTCGGACAGGTAGAAAAGCGCTTCAGCCGTTGCGATGATCGTTCCGGCGGGCACATATATGCCCGGTTTTTCCGTCTGCGTCACAATATCGGTTCGCTCTCCGTCTCGCCCGATGGAAGTCAAACCCACCGTTTGATGTGCCTCCGCCAGTTCGGATATTAAGTGGTTGAGCAGAACGGTTTTTCCGGCATTTTTCGCCATGCCGACCAAAGAAAGAATACGGTATTTCTCCTTATAAAGTTCGTAAAATCGAGTGTTTTGTTCCATACCTACATCCTTTTAAATGGCTTCTTTGCGCGCGTTAATGACCCGTCTGCGCGCGTTTTCTCTTCCGTTCGGGAGTTATTCTTTGCCTGCTTATCATTTGATAGGCTGTTTTGCTGACGTACCGTTTTTCGATGCACTGTTTTGTTAAGGCACTGTTTTGTTGATTTACCCTGATTTATTCGTTGGAAGCAGGTTTTGTCATGACCTGGATGGTTTTTTCTTCATAGGCATGTCCGCGCTCACTGCGCTCTGTGGTCTTGAGTTCGATCGAAACGCGATCGCCTTGAAGCAATCCGCCGACACCGAATATCGTCGGTGCATCCGCTTCTTCCCTGAGCTGTTCTTCTTCACTGTATGGATTCGGTTGCGTATAAGTTGTGATAACGCCCTCGTAGTTTCTGAGCACAACGCGATCCGGTGATTGAGAAATCATGTACTGCGGCATAACCGGAATTTTTCCGCCGCCGCCGGGCGCATCGATAACATAGGTCGGCACACAATAGCCGGATGTATGTCCGCGCAAGCCTTCCATAATCTCAATGCCTTTTGAAACCGGCGTTCTGAAATGCTCGATTCCCGTAGAAAGGTCACATTGATAGAGATAATAAGGGCGGACGCGCATCATGACGAGCTTGTGA
>JASUTA010000076.1 GCA_030445805.1 Clostridiales bacterium | reverse complement strand
CGGATAACGTGGTAGCGACGGTTTTGCCGATTGCCATTGAGAAAAAACTGACTTTGTCGACCGAAATAGGAAGAAGCGCCGCGGGTATCTTTGAAGGAGATCCGGCTCGGATTAAACAGATTTTGTTAAATCTCTTAATCAATGCCGTTAAGTTTACACATCGCGGCAAAGTAGCGCTTAAAGTGTATGAAAATGAAGCGGTTGTGAATGCCGATAAGTGGCATGACGTGAGAGAAATTGTTTTTGAGATTATCGACACCGGAATCGGTATCAGCCAAGACCAACTGCCGATGGTTTTCAGCCCCTTTTACCAGGTGGATGACCGGAAATCCAGACAGTATGGCGGGACAGGATTGGGGCTGACGATTGTTAAAGAGTTGGTTGAAAATATGCACGGACAGGTTTCTGTTCAAAGTGAACTAAAAGGCGGCACACAGTTCCGCGTGACGCTTCCGCTGAAAGCGGTGGAACTTTCCGAAAACAAACATGCGGAGACTTATGCGCAGACTGATCGGGATTTAAAAGAACCCTGTGCGCTTTCAACAGAGATGACGGTGGCTTTAAGAGATTTGGAAGCGGCTTTAAAAGCGCAAAAGCCCAAACAAAGTTATCGTCTCTTACAGGCACTGGACGCCTACGAGGACATCGGAGAGACAACGAAAATATTGCATCAATATGTAGAAGAATACGATTTTAAAGCGGCTCTTGAAGTTCTCGATCCTCTGATTGGCTTATGCCGGGAGAAAAATCATGAAAAAACTTGAAGATTGCACCATTCTCGTTGTGGACGATACCAAAATCAACATTGACATCCTTGTCAATATTTTGGGAGACCGCTATGAGGTTTCCGTTGCAAAAAATGGCCGGGCGGCACTGGATATGGTGGCTTCCGCCTGCCCGGATTTAATTCTTCTCGATATCATGATGCCCGGAATGGATGGCTATGAAGTGATTAAGACATTGAAGTCCGATCTCCAAACGGCGGCCATCCCGGTCATTTTTATTTCAGCACTTTCGGAAATTTCGGACAAGACAAAAGGGTTTGAACTCGGTGCGGTGGACTATATTGTCAAGCCGTTCAACGTAGATGAAGTTTTGGCGCGCGTGGCGACACATCTCAAGCTTACCCTGGCACAGCAGGCGCTGAGAGATCAGAATGAACGACTGGAAGAACGCGTTAAAGAACGGACGCATGATCTGCTTCAGGCACAGCAGGCGACGATGATGAGTTTTGCCATATTGGCTGAGTTCAGAGATATGGAAACGGGGGGGCATATCAACCGCATCAAGGAATACGTGCGCCTGATTGCCGAAGAACTGAAACATCAACCCGAGTATGAGGATTATTTGACGGCATCGTACATCGATTTGCTCGTTCAATCCTGTCCCTTGCACGATATCGGTAAAGTCGGTGTTCCGGATGCCATCTTGAGAAAACGCGCCCATTTGACTTATGAAGAATTTGAAATTATGAAAAAACACGCTGTTTACGGCAAGAATGCCATAGAGTCTGTGGAGGAACACCTCGGAAAATTACCTTTTTTGAACTTGGCCAAGGAAATGGCCTTTAATCATCACGAACGCTGGGACGGGAGCGGTTACCCCAGAGGCATTAAGGGGTTTGAAATTCCGCTCTCGGCAAGAATTTTAGCCGTTGCGGATGTTTATGACGGACTGGTCAGCAAACGGGCCTACAAGCCGCCGTATTCGCATCAGATTGCCGTCTATATGATTTCGGAACTCCGCGGCAAACAGTTCGCACCGGATATTGTCGATGCTTTTTTGGCTTGCGAACCTGAGATTCACAGAGTGGCAATTGAACAAGCCGATTCCGAAGAAGAACATATGGGGCTGTTTTAGTAAGAGGATTAAAATATATAATAAGGGAATCAAAATATGTAAAGAGTAGAGGTTCATTTAATTTATGCATTCAATGACAGAAAATCAAAAGCGGTATTTGTCGGATTTTAGCCTTTTGCTTGTGGCAGTGACGTGGGGCGGCGGTTTCGTCGCCGTCAAAGATGCGCTGAGTGCCATGCCGCCCATGACACTTTTAAGCCTTCGTTTTGTTCTTGCGGCGGGGGTGCATTATCTTTTTTTACATAGAAAAATCGGAAAAATAAACCGTTCGGACTTAAAAAAAGGCGCCGTTTTAGGCGTCCTTTTATATCTGGCTTTTTCTGCTCAAACCATCGGTTTGATCTATACGACGGCTTCGAAACAAGGATTTTTGACGGCGACCTATGTGGTGATGGTGCCGCTTATTTTATGGGTATACTCAAAACGCCGTCCTATGAAAAAAGACCTCATCGGAGGAGTGGTTACATTGGTCGGCATCGGTTTGATCGGGATCAGTGAACATTTGACGCTGAATATCGGCGATGTGTTGACGCTCTTATGTGCGTTTTTCTTTGCGGTACATATTCTTGCGACTGCCGTTTTTTCAAGAGAAATGGATGTTTTTAAACTGTCGTTTCTTCAGATTTTTTTCGCGGCGATTTTATTTACAGTCTCGGCGTGGTTATTTGAACCGATGCCGAGTGTAATCGCTTTATCAGACTGGGGCGCTGTTTTCTATTTAGCGGTTTTTTCAACCTTTTTGTGCTTCACGATTCAGACGGCGGCGCAGAAACATACTGCGGCGTCTCATGCATCGATTTTGTTGTCACTGGAGTCCGTTTTTGCGGCTCTGTTCGGCATTGTGCTTTTACATGAGCAGATGACTTTTCGAATTGCAATCGGATGTCTTTTGATCTTCACTGCGGTATGGATTGTGGAATTAAATCTGAAGAAACGGGCTTGACAGAGTGGGAACTTATGGTATAATAAATGCAAATGCGAACCAATTGCATTTAGAAAAAGATGCGTTTTATTGACATAAGTGACATTCTGAGGAGGAAAGACATGAACAAAAGACGTTTTTGGATCGCTCTGCTGTTGACGATGGCTTTGGTGCTGTCGGCTTGTTCGGCAGGAAGCGAAACAACGACAGAGGCGGTTACTTCAAATACGGGAACGGAAACGGCTTCGTCGGATTCCGGTTCTGAATCGGATAAATTGGTGGTCGTGGCAACACTGTTTCCGCAATATGATTTTGCCAGAGAGATCGGCGGCGACAAAGTTGATGTGACTTTGATTTTGCCTCCGGGTGTCGAGGCACATACCTATGAGCCGACGCCTCAGGACATGGTGTTGATGCAGGCTTCGGATTTATTTTTGTATACCGGAGAATTAATGGAACCTTGGGCGGCACAAATGACCGATACGCTGGAGGAAGCCGGTGTTAAAGTGGTCGATCTCAGTACAGGCATCGAATTGCTCTCTTCGGAAGAGGAAGGACACGACGCGGAGGACGGCGATTCGGACGCTTCGGCGGATGGTGACACCGATCACGATCACGGCAGTTATGATCCCCATTTTTGGACGGATCCAAACCGCGCCATGATTATGGCGGACAATATTTTGGCGTCTTTTATTGAAAAAGATCCCGAAAATGCCTCGTATTATCAAGCCAATGCTGATACACTAAAAGCATCCCTGACAGCGCTGGATGCGGATATTCGCGCGGCTGTTGAAAAAATGAGTTCAAAGACGATTTTATCGGGCGGGCATTTTGCTTTCGGATATTTTGCCAAACAGTACGGTTTGGAAGAAATGTCGCCGTATGCCGGATTTTCACCGGATGCGGAGCCGACGCCTCAACGCATTGCCGAACTCATTGACACGGTCAAGGAAACGGGCGCTAAAGCGATTTTTTATGAAGAACTCATCGATCCTAAAGTAGCGACGGTTATTTCCGAAGAAGCCGGTGTTCAGATGCTGCTCTTGCATGGCGTGCACAATGTCAGCAAGGAAGAGCTGGACAGCGGAAAGACCTATGTGGATTTTATGAGAGAAAATCTTGAACGATTAAAGATAGGACTGGATTATCATGAATAATTTGATGACTGTTGAGCACCTTTCCGTCAAGTACGGAAACAATGAAGTGCTCAGTGACATTCATTTTTCTGTTGAAGAAGGAGATTATATCGGCCTGGTAGGCGCCAACGGATCGGGGAAAACCACCCTGATCAAGGCTCTGCTGGGCCTTCTGCCGTTGAACGGGGGAACGGTTCGCTTTGAAGGGGATCGCCGCATCGGCTACTTGCCTCAGGCCGCGATTTCTGCGGATGCCCTTTTCCCGGCCGAAGTCAGTGAAATTGTAGCGACGGGTCTTTTGGGACTTAAGCGATTTCCGAGATTTATTTTGAAAAGCGATCAAATTGCCATCAACGACATTTTGAGACGACTGGATATTTTTCACCTCAAGCAAAAACGCCTCGGCGACTTGTCCGGCGGGCAGCAACAGCGTGTACTTCTGGCGCGTGCAATGGTGGCCAAACCGTCACTGCTCATATTGGATGAACCGACCAGTGCACTCGACCCAAAAGTCCGTGAAGACTTCTTTGAATTGATCGGAGACATCAATCAAAAAGATCGCACGACGATTATTTTGGTGTCGCATGATATGGAAAGTGTGTTGACCCATGCGACAAAGGTGATGATGCTGGATCGGCGCCTCTTATTCTTTGGTTCGACAGAGGCATTTGTTGAACAACATTTTGAAAAAGGGGGATTCCACTGATGCAGACTTTAGCCCTGATAGAGGAAGCCCTGCAGTACGGATTTATGCAAAGAGCGTTGATTGTCGGAGTGCTCATTGCGGTGAGCAGTTCAATGCTCGGCATTTTCCTCGTATTGAAAAAATATTCAATGATCGGCGACGGACTGGCGCATGTGAGTTTTGCCACTGTGGCCATTGCGTTGCTTCTGGGCGCTTCACCGCTTCTCGTATCCATTCCCATCGTGGTGGTGGCTTCTCTTTTGATTATGACGCTCAATGAGCGCGCCAGCGTCCACGGCGATGCGGCAATCGGACTTGTATCGTCGTTTTCCGTTGCACTCGGGGTTATGATTTCCAGTGTTGCGGGTGGATTTAATGTGGACTTATTCAGTTATCTATTCGGGAGTATTTTGGCGATTCGGAGCACGGATGTCTGGTTTTCTGCCGGGTTGACGCTTGTCGTTGTGCTTGCGGTGGTGCTTTACTATAATGAACTCTTTGCGACGACTCATGACGAGGCATTTGCAAGCGTCATTGGGATACGAACGAAATTTATCAATCATTTGATTGCGGTGCTCACCTCCATTACAATTGTTCTCGGGATTCGTGTTGTAGGGACCATGCTCATATCGAGTATGATTGTTTTCCCGACGGTTACGGCTCTGATGGTGTCCAGGAGCTTTAAGACAACGGTGGTTTTATCGACATTTATTGCAGTGATTTCGGTTATTGTCGGTGTTTTAGGATCTTATGTGATGGATTTTCCGTCGGGAGCCAGTATTGTCATGGTGAATGCCATATGGTTTGTCGTTCTTTTTACGGTACGGCAGTTGCGGTCTTAAAAAGAAGGTGAAACGATGTCGGAAGAAATAAAAAAAATTTTCAGTGAACACGATATGAAAAATACGCGCCAGAGGCAAATGGTATACCATTTTTTGATGCATTCGGCACATCCTGTGACGGCGGAGGAAATCTATGTGGGTCTTGCCGCACAGGGAGACGACTCCATGAATTTGTCCACGGTCTATCGGATCTTGGATGCGTTTACGAAAAAGGGGATGACCGTTAAATCCAATTTGACCCTTGAGGGCAGTTCAACGTATGAGATTAATCCGATGGAACATCGACACTACTTGATTTGTGTGAAGTGTAATACGGTGATCCCGATCAAGGGTTGTCCGCTCAAAGCGTATGAAAAAGAGCTGGGTGAGACCACACATTTTAAAATTTTGGAGCACAGACTTGAAATTTTGGGCATTTGTCCCAAGTGTCAGAAGAGTGAAAAACAAAAGTGAGATACGGTTTAATAGAATGAATATCGTGAATCGTTTAATGCAGTTAATGTGGTGTAAAACAAAAGCGATTCTTCCCTATTTGGGAAGAACCGCTTTTTTAATGGAAATGTCAAAGGGGTATTTAGAACTGACCTGAGAAAAGTGCCTTGAAAATTTCAGCCATTTCCGCACGGGTGACAGGTGCATCCGGAGCGGTTGTGTTTTCATTGGTTATAAGTCCGAGAGCGGTCATATAGGAAACAGCTTCTTCGGCCCATGCTGATCCCGTATACGGCGAAGAAAGGGCGCTTGTTTCAAGTGATGGTCGCTTTTCGAGCTTTCCAAGTGTATTGTAGAGCAGTGTGAATAACGTTTCATGTGTCAGTGTTTGGTCCGGTGAAAAGAGATTGTTCCCCGTTCCGGTTGAAATCCCCACGCGTTTTGCTGCTGAAAGGTATCCCGTATACCAAGTGTTCCCGGCATCTGAAAAGTTTTCGGCAGGTGTTTCATCCGGAGCGATGCCGTAGGCATTCATGATCATCGCTGTAAATTGTGCGCGTGTAACGAGCGCATTCGGTTCAAAAGTGTCTCCGGAACCCACGGCAATACCGCGAGCCGAGACGAATGCCACAGCGCTTGCGTAGTCGGCACTCGGGTCGACATCTGAAAATGTCAATACGTTATAGCCGACAGAGAATGTGGAGAAATGTGTCGTCTCAAAGACCAGACAGCCGCGTTCCGCATCATAATAGCTGGCCGTTACCGGGGTTAGCGTACCATCCGCCGCGATAAAGTATGCGATGATGGCATCCGTAGATTCTCCGGGTTCCGGGGTATAAGGAATGGCTACCGTGACGGTTCCACCGAATTCTGTAATCGGTTCACCGCCGCTTGTGATGCTGAAATCAAAAGCGGGACGATTGCCGATCAGATTTTGTGCTTCTTTGGAAAGTTGAGAGACATCTGCAGGGGCAATCGAAAGAATGACATCTCCTGAAGCGCTTTCAGCCAAGGTCTTTTGTGCATTGGCATCAAAAGTTACTTCGGCCATTGGTGTTTGCAGTGTAACGGCACTTATGCCCGAACCTGCAAGTGCGTTTATGGCATTTTCCGATACAATGGCTTCAAAACCGGTGAGGGGCTGGCTGCTGTCAGGGGACTCAAAAGTCAAGACGACTTCTGCATTGCCGGATTCAGCGCCCAGAGCGGCATCGATTGCGGCAGTGATCTGTGCATCTGTTGCGGTTCCTCTCAAGTGTCCTTCCGACGACCATTCTGTTTCAACAGGGGTTTCGGCCGTGCCGCCGGAGAGTGTAACTTCCGGTGACGGTTCTGCCGCCGGAGCAGGGGAACTGAATGTTTTTCCTGAATTTCCGGAAGAATCATCTCCTGAATCATCGCCGGGGGTGTTATCTTCTGTTACATCAAAGGCTGTGATATAAAAAACTTGATCATAAGTTGATTGTGTGCTTTCTTCCGGGTAGCGACCGTTTTCGACTTCTGCATAGAGTTGATAGGTTCCGGATGTAAGCGCGGTGAATACACCGTTTTCAATTTGTGCAGCCCCCGAATTGGGTAATGCCATTTCGAAATCGCCTGCAACGCGCCATTGGATTGTGCTGTAGGAGGCGTTTGCAGGTTCCACTGATCCGGAAAGGACCAAGGGCGTTCCGACTTGAGCCGTTCTGGGAATGGATGAGATATTTGAAACCGCAACAAATGAATCTTCCGGATCGTATTGAGGGTCAAACTGAAGATTGCTCGGAATGAATGAGGCATTTGTCAGTACACTGGACTCGGATGGTATATTGTTATAGCTACAATTCAGTATTAAACCAGGTGTTGTGACGGCACTGACATCAAGTTCAGTAAAGCGATTATCGGAGCAATCAATTATATTCAATACCGATGGATTCGGAATAGACAGAGAGGTCAACTGGTTATGAAAGCAATAAACGGATTTCAGTAGAGTACAATTTGAGAGATCCAGTGTAGTAAGCTGATTGTTGAAACACGATATCATCAAGAGTGCCGTATTATTTGAAACATCCAGTGCAGTGAGTTGATTGGATCTAACATCCAGGTGTGTTAAGTTTGAGAGGTGAGAAAGATCTAAACCGGATAAGCGGTTGATGCCTAGATTTACGGAATTTAAGTTCACATTATCGGAAAGATCAATGGACTGCAGATCGTTGGCGTCAAGGGCCAGGGTTGTAATCGCGGGACTTCCCGATAGGTCTACGGACTGAACGCAATTTTGTGAACACACTACAGCAGTCAGATTAGGGCAATCGGAAAGATTGAGGTCGGTTAAAAGCCCAACCGTATAATAAAATTGTTCTAAAGCCGGGTGACCTGAGAAATCAATGGATTCAATTTTTGTTTCGGAGCAATCAAGGATCCTAAGTTTTGCATTGGCACTGATGTCAATGGCAGTAATCGGATTGTCAAAGCAGATCAATTCCTGTAAGTTTGTAAGGTGTTCAAGGCCGTTCAAATTTTTGATATCTAAAGAAGCGATGTTTAAATATGAAATGTCAGAAACTTCGGTATCGTAAATGGGTTCTGCCGCACTTTTCCCGAGCATGTTTCTTATACTGGCAAGAAAGTGTTCATCTGTAAAATCGGCAGTGATGTCAATTGATTCCGGTGGCGTGACGACGTCTGTTTGAGGCATCAGGGTAACGGCAACCGCATCCGAATTGATCTGAACACTCCCGGTGTAAGTGGTTCCGCCGGCTACTAAGTTAAAGTCCGTTAATCCGCTGGGCAGCATGAAATAGAGCTTGCCGTTTTCATCGGTATAGACGTCGTTAATCCCGTAACCGGAAGGTTCAGCTATAGAGGTTACAGCCGTTTTGGAATGGATGCCTTGTAAGGTGACTATAGCCGGCCGAAGCGTATCTCCTGCTTCATTTTTAGGTAAAGTAAGGCCTGAATTGAAAATAGATCCCCCGGAAATGGTCAAAGCGCCTCCGTCATTTATGAGGCTGTAAGTGTCCTCTGGGTTATTGGCGTCAGTATAGAAAGTGCCCCCCGATACGAAGATGGTGTTCGAGGCGCGGAATTCCATTGACGCAGCTTCAATACCCTCTGCAATGAATTGTCCGCCGCTGATAACGGCTACGCCGGGGCTGTCGCTGTATAGACCGCTATTGAAAAAACCGATTGCATTCAGAGTGCCGCCCGAGAATACAATATTTCCCGTACCGTAATCGGTGATCCCCAAGGCATACTCTCCGGTAACGTAAATATTGCCCCCATCTGCCAGTTCAAAGGTTCCAGCGCTGGTAGGTGTAATGAAAATCAGATCATTCATGTAATTAGGATATGCTGTTCCGGATGCTTGTCCCAAAATATTGGCTTCCCATTTAACCGTGACATTCTCCGGAATAGTCAGTTCAATCGGACTGTCGGTAGTGGAGACTGCATTTCCCGTAACGTGAAGGAGGGTATTATCACTCGGGTCGACAGCATAGCTTAAGTTACCTATATTCGGCGGGCCAAGGGATTGAAGCATTTCATTGTAAGTGTCGATGGCAAGTTCAAGATCGTATGTTGGTGCACTGATTCCCCAAGTGATACCGGGCGCGGGAACGATCAGCAGACAGAGGATGGTAAAAAGGCTGAGGACTTTTTTAAGTTGCTGTTTCATATGTAACTCCTTTCTTAATCGTTAATGTACTCATTTTTAAAGAACGGCTTGTTCAGTGATGAGCGTCATGATCTTATCCAGCGTAAGGCTGGGGCCGTCTCGCCAGAAAATACGCATGCCGTCCGTACTCGGTTTTGGCAAGAGTGCCCGGTCTTTCAGTTTGACATACGCCGGATCATATTCTAAGAGCGGCTTTATGTTGAAGAGGATTAAATTACCGTTGTCCAGCTCAATATCCAGCGTATGATTGTCCAAGGTATCCACCCGGCTGATTTTAAGCATATGTACCTCCTATCTCATAAAGTCATCCGGCGATGCACGAAAAGCATGGAAATCCTGACATTACTTTATCAGGGAATTTTGAAAAAGATATGGAGATAACAAAACTGTTATTGAGAAAATTTGTGGTATACTGAAAAAAAGAAGAGACGAGAAAAAAGAGGAAAAGACAATGAAGAAGGCGAGAATTTTGCTGGTTGAAGATGAGACGGAAGTGCTTGCCGCAAACAGAGATTATTTTGAGGAAAAGGGGTACGAGGTATCGTGTGCGGAAACGTTGCACGAAGCGCGTAATCGGTTTTGGGAATATCCGCCGGATGTGATTTTACTTGACGTTTTGCTTCCGGACGGATCAGGATATGATTTTTGCCGTGAAGTCAGAAAAAAGTCATCCGTCCCGATTATTTTTCTGACTTGTATGTGTGAAGACGGCAGCATTGTCACAGGACTGGAACTGGGCGGAGACGATTATATCGTTAAACCGTACAGCCTTTCGGTGCTACATGCCAGGGTGACGGCACAATTGAGGCGAAGAGGTGCGGGGACAGGTGAAATCATTTTGCCGCCGCTCTACATCAATTTGACGTCCGGAGTGGTCAAATTAGAGAATGAAACGGTTGAGCTGGGTCGAAAAGAATTTCAGCTTCTCGTCTATTTTGCGGAAAACCGCGGTCAGGAATTGACACAGTCTCAAATTTATGAGGCTGTTTGGAATGCACCGGCCGAATCCATGGGCAATACGGTGCGCATGAATGTTTCAAGACTGAGGCAAAAATTACATATCGATGATGGAAGCGCTTTTGAACTTTCGGCGACGCCCAATCAGGGGTATATTTTTATGCGTGTTCTTTATGGTGCCTAGGGATTGCTGTAGTAAAAAGAAAAAATCAAAAAGACAAAAAAAGAAAAAAGCCGCGCGGAGGCGACTTTATCGGAGAACAGAAACGTCACGATTGAGCAAGCGGGAGCGTAAATCGAATGGCCGTCCCCGATCCGGGGGTGCTGGCGACCGTGATTTCACCGCCGTGCCCTTCTACAATATATTTGCATATAAAGAGTCCGAGGCCTGTGCCGGTTTGAATACCGGGGCGGGTTTCGTCGTTTTTGGTGTAATATCGGTCAAAGAGGTGCGCCATTTGCTCGGGGTGAATCCCTTCTCCGCTGTCGGAGACTTCTACGTAAGCATAGGCACCATCGATCCCTGACGTAATCGAGATATCGCCTTCACGGGTGTGCTTTGCCGCGTTGCTAATGAGGTTGATGAGGATCTGTACGATTCTGTTTCGGTCACATATAACGGTTGGGGTTGCCCCCGAGCGGTGGTAACTCAATTTATTATGGTTCTTGGCGAAATAGGGATAGTAATTTTCAAGAACGGATTGGATGATCTCAACAAGCGACTCAGGTTTCTTTTCAAAAAACATTCGGCCTTCGTCAATCCGGCTGACATCCAGAAGCTGTGAAACCATAATGGCCAGCCGAGCGGTCTCACCGTCGATGCGCTCCATCATCTTTTGCGTTTCTTCAAGACCTTCAGTCTTCGGAAGACTCCTTCTGGCGGATTGGGCATAGGTGCCAATGATCGTCAGAGGCGTTTTCAGTTCATGGGAAATATTGGCCAAGAACTCGGTTTTCATATGATTTACGCGATCCAGCATGGCATTTTCAGTAGCAAGACGCCGCTCGTTTTCTTCGGCTTCAGCGATCAAGCGATTGTGCATCAAAAAAAGAGAAAGCGTTTGTGCCCAGACGAAAA
>JASUTA010000075.1 GCA_030445805.1 Clostridiales bacterium | reverse complement strand
GCTACTCAAACCGAATCGTTGATTTGGTAACAATGATGGTTAACAAAGGTTTATAATAGAGACATTCAAATAGCCCTGAAAGAAACTTTCAGGGCTATTCGTCGGTTAATATAAAATCGGCCGTCAGGGGCCGTTGCGTTCGGAGGCACAGCATGTACAATAAAAAGACCATTGAGGATATTTCGGTTAAAGGAAAACGCGTTCTCGTTCGATGCGATTTCAACGTACCGCTTAAAGGCGATGTCATCACAGATGAAAGCCGCATACTAGGCGCCTTACCGACTATTGAATATTTGAGAGCACAAGGGGCAAAAATCATTCTCTGTTCTCACCTCGGGAAGCCGAAGGCGTTTGATCCCGCATTGAGTTTATTACCGGTAGCAAAGCGCTTATCTGAACACCTCGGATGTGAAGTGGTTTTCCATTCCGAAGAAGAAGTTGTCGGACCGAAGAGTATTGAAGCCGCTAAAAATTTGAAGGACGGCGATGTGATGCTTCTTGAGAATACGCGCTTCAGAAAAGAAGAAACAAAAAATGGCGAAGCGTTTTCAAAAGACCTGGCTTCTCTTGCCGATATCTTTGTCAATGATGCTTTCGGAACGGCGCACAGAGCGCACTCATCAACAGTGGGTGTCACGGAATTTTTGGATACCGCCGTATGTGGCTATTTGATTCAAAAAGAGCTTAAATTTTTGGGAGAAGCCGTAGACAATCCGGTTCGCCCGTTCTGTGCCATTTTAGGCGGGGCCAAAGTATCTGACAAAATCAAAGTCATCGAAAACCTGCTCAATAAAGTGGATACATTAATTATCGGCGGCGGTATGGCTTATACGTTCCTCAAGGCGCAAGGCTATTCTGTCGGGAAATCACTCGTTGAGGAAGATAAAATCGACTATGCGGCAAAAATGATTGAAGATGCAAAGAAAAAAGGCGTCGAAATGCTTTTGCCGGTAGATCATGTTGCGGCTGCGGAGTTCAATAAAGATGCGGTTCCCGTGGTCACGGAAGATCAAAATATTCCGGATGATTTGATGGGACTTGATATCGGACCGAAGACAGCGGCACTTTATGCGGAAGCAGCTAAGAAGGCAAAGACAATCGTCTGGAACGGACCGATGGGTGTCTTTGAATTTGAAGCCTTTGCAAAAGGGACCGTTGCTGTGGCGAAAGCTTTGGCAGAATCCGATGCAACGACTGTGATCGGCGGCGGAGACAGTGCTGCTGCAGTCAATACACTCGGATTCGGAGACAAAATGACACACATATCAACAGGTGGCGGCGCGAGCCTCGAATTCCTTGAAGGATTGGAATTGCCGGGTATTGCCGCGCTTAATGATAAATAGGAGGGCGTCATGAGAAAACCAATTATTGCAGGAAACTGGAAAATGCATAAGAGTATCAAAGACGGCGTAGCCTTTGTCGAAGCGGTTAAACCGCAGGTTAAAGGAACGGATGTAGAAGTTTTGATCTGCGCACCGTATACTTTACTTGCACCGCTTGTAGAAGCGGCAAAAGGTTCTAACGTTCAAATCGGTGCTCAAAATATGCATTATGAAGATAAAGGTGCTTTTACGGGAGAAGTCAGTGCGGATATGCTCCTTGAAATCGGGGTAACGCATGTCATTATCGGACACTCTGAAAGACGCCAATATTACGCTGAAACCGATGAAACGGTCAATCTCAAGACTAAAAAAGCCCTTTCAAAAGGACTGGTTCCGGTCGTATGCTGTGGAGAGACATTGGAACAACGCGAAGCAGGCGAGACAAAATCCGTTTGCAAGCGTCAAGTAGAAGCGGCATTCAGTGGCATCGATGCAAAAGATGCGACAACTGTCGTCGTTGCATATGAGCCGATTTGGGCAATCGGAACAGGGAAAACAGCGACGAGTGAAGACGCAAATGATGTCATTGCATACATTCGTGAAATCCTTCTCGGCCTTTACGGCGAAGAAGTTTCGGAAGAACTCAGAATTCAATACGGCGGCAGTGTAAAACCGAATAATGTTGAAGAATTGATGAATCAACCGGACATCGACGGTGCACTCGTCGGTGGCGCAAGCCTTGAACCGGATAGCTTTGTCGCACTTGTCAATTTTTAAGGAGACACTATGAAAAAACCAACGGCGCTGATCATTATGGACGGCTGGGGAATGGCGGATGCTTCAAACGGCAACGCGATTTCACAGGCTAAAACGCCTAACCTTGATCAACTTAAAAAAACATATCCGTGGACATTGATCTCGGCGAGCGGATTGGATGTCGGACTTCCCGCAGGACAAATGGGCAACTCGGAAGTGGGACATCTCAACATCGGCGCGGGACGTATTGTCTATCAAGAATTGACACGCATTACGAAATCCATCGAAGACGGTGATTTCTTTACCAATCCCGTTCTCTTGGAAGCGATGCAAGTGGCTAAGACGAGCGGCAAGAAATTGCATACGTGGGGGCTGCTGTCGGACGGCGGCGTTCACAGCCATATTGAACACCTCAAAGCGCTGATTCGCATGGCGAAAGCGCAAGGCCTCGACACCATCTATGTGCATGCATTTATGGATGGGCGAGACACATCACCGACGAGCGGTGTCACTTATCTCAAAGAATTACAGGCTTATATAGATGAATTAAACTTCGGTGAAATCGCGACGGTTTCAGGACGCTACTACTCCATGGACAGGGACAAGCGTTGGGATCGCATTGAGAAATCGTACGATATGCTCGTGAAGGGCATTGGACGTGAGGCAAATTCCGCTGTGGAAGCAATCGAATCTTCTTATGCGGAAGGCGTTACGGACGAATTTGTACTACCGACGGTCATCGTCAAAGACGGGAAACCGGTGGCAAAAGTTGAAGAAGGCGATTCGATTATCTTTTTCAACTTCAGACCCGACCGGGCACGCCAACTGACGAGGGCAATTGTGGACGAAGTGTTTGATGGTTTTGAACGGGCTTACTTCAAAACGCACTACGTCGGCTTTACGCAGTACGACGCGACGATCCGAAATATGTCGGTTGCTTATAAACCGCAACAAATCAACAATACCTTGGGCGAGTATTTGTCATCACTGGGAAAAAGGCAACTGAGAATTGCCGAGACAGAAAAATATGCGCATGTGACCTTTTTCTTTAACGGGGGTGTAGAAACCCCGGCCGAAGGAGAAGAGCGCATCTTGATCAACTCTCCGAAAGTGGCAACTTATGACCTTCAACCTGAAATGTCGGCCTATGAAGTGACCGAACGGTTGTTGAATGAACTGGATCGCGATGATTACGATTTCATTGTTGTCAATTTTGCCAATCCGGATATGGTCGGACACACGGGCGTTATTTCGGCGGCTGTAAAAGCGGTTGAAACCGTGGATATCTGCATCGGAAAGCTGATTGATAAACTCAAAGAAAAAGAAGGTCGGTTTATTATTACCGCAGATCACGGGAATGCCGAAGAGATGCTGACTGCTGACGGAGAGCCGATGACGGCGCATTCTACGAATCGTGTACCGTGCATTGTCGGCGGGATGGGAAACGTATCTTTGCGCGAAGACGGCAAATTATCCGATTTGGCCCCGACGCTTCTTGAAATGATGGAAATTAAACAACCGGTTGAAATGACCGGAAAAACGGTTATAATGAAAGCGTAAATAGAATGAGGAGGTAAAAGCGATGTCTTTTATTGCAGATGTTTATGCAAGAGAAATTCTTGACTCACGCGGTAACCCTACAGTAGAGGTAGAGGTATACCTGGAAGACGGTACAATGGGAAGAGCCGCTGTTCCGTCAGGCGCATCTACAGGCGCTTTCGAAGCAGTTGAACTCAGAGACGGTGACAAAAGCCGTTATCTCGGAAAAGGTGTAGAGAAGGCAGTTGCCAATGTTAATGACATTATCGCACCTGAACTTGAAGGCTGGGACGTATTTGACCAAGTCGGCATTGACAATTTTATGATTGAACTTGATGGTACGCCGAATAAATCCAAACTCGGGGCCAATGCCATTTTAGGTGTTTCAATCGCCGTAGCAAAAGCAGCAGCCGAGTCTCTCGGACTTTCTCTTTATGAGTATATCGGTGGAACCAACGGAAAAACCCTTCCTGTACCGATGATGAATATCATGAACGGCGGGGCACATGCCGACAACAATGTCGACATTCAAGAATTTATGGTTATGCCTGTCGGCGCTCCGACTTTCAAAGAAGCGCTCAGATGGGGTGCCGAAGTGTACCACGCACTGAAGAGCGTCCTTAAAGCAAAAGGACTTGCAACCGGTGTCGGTGATGAAGGCGGATTTGCACCGAATCTTCCTACAAATGAAGATGCACTGAAAGTCATTATGGAAGCCATTGAAAAAGCAGGATACAAACCGGGCGAACAAATTCGTTTGGCACTTGATGTTGCAGCTACTGAAATTTATGACGAAAAGACAGGAAAATACACACTTGCAAGCGAAGGCCGTGCATTTACGGCAGCCGAAATGGTGTCTTACTATGAAAGCTTAATTGAAAAATACCCGATTATCTCAATCGAAGACGGTTTGTCGGAAGAAGATTGGGAAGGCTGGAAACTGATGACCGAAAAATTGGGTTCTAAAATTCAAATCGTTGGGGATGACCTCTTCGTAACGAATACGGAACGCCTTTCAAAAGGGATCAAAGAAAAATCAGCCAATTCGATTTTGATTAAACTCAATCAAATCGGAAGCATTACAGAAACACTCGATGCCATTGAAATGGCAAAACGTGCAGGATTTACAACGGTTACATCTCACCGCTCAGGTGAAACGGCTGACAGCACAATTGCAGATGTTGCCGTAGCTGTTAACTCGGGACAAATTAAAACCGGTGCACCTGCACGTGTCGATCGAATTGAAAAATACAACCAACTGCTCAGAATCGAAGAGCAACTCGGCGACAGCGCTGTATATGCGGGACTTTCTGCATTTTACAACCTTGGACTGTAGTCGAAACCATGAAATCAGGCTGAGTCCGTTTTGAGGAACAGCTCAAAAAGGATTTAATATGCAACTCTCGATGACAAGGGAAGACCGGAAGCTTGGTGGACAGCAACCACCAAGCTTTCGGTTTTTTATTCGAAGGCGCCGATAGGGCGGATTATAGACGAAAAAAACTAAGAATGAATTGTATTTTTACATATACTGTGTTAAAATACCTATGTTAAACCAAGTTACAGAACGGAGGTGATGATGTGAACGGTTTGAGTATTTTTCTGCATGTACTACTCATCTTAGCTTCATTTGTTCTGATTGCAAGTATTCTGCTTCAATCCGGCAAATCTGCAGGGCTATCCGGCGCTATTGGAGGCGGTGCCGAACAGCTTTGGGGGAAAAACAAGGCGAGAGACTACGATGCTAAATTTGACAGGATTACAAAGATATCAGCAATCGTATTTTTTGTATCTGCAACAGTGATCGCGTATATACAATAATTAGCAGGTCTAATTATTGTATATTTTTTTCGCATATGCTAAGTTCATCCGAAAAAGAAAATTTCAGCATTCGTGAATGAAAGCGGTAGATTTTCGAATATTGAGTTGTGGGGAGGAATTATTCAATGAATTATGCGTTATTATCTGCGGGGGCAGGTGTTTTGGCTCTGATCTTCGCTTTTTTTCTGGTGTCCAGAAAAATCAATACAGTATCTGTTGATCACCCGAGAATGAACGAAATCGCTTCATACATTCATGAAGGCGCCATGGCATTTTTGGAACGTGAGTACAAAGTACTCATTATTTTCGCAATTATTTTGGCAGTTGTTATCACTGTAGGGCTTAAAAGCTATCAAACGGCAATTGCTTTCTTGTGCGGAGCGCTTTTTTCTGCACTTGCAGGATTTATCGGTATGCAAGTTGCAACGAAAGCCAATGTCCGAACGGCTTATGCGGCTAAAGAAAGTGGCATGAACCGCGCACTTTCCGTTGCATTCTCAGGTGGTGCGGTCATGGGTATGTCCGTTGTCGGCTTGGGTATCTTCGGAATCAGTGTTCTCTATTATATTTTCAGAGATCCTCAAATCATCACAGGTTTTGGTCTCGGTGCTTCTTCAATCGCACTTTTCGCACGTGTTGGCGGTGGGATTTATACCAAAGCGGCTGACGTCGGTGCCGACCTTGTCGGTAAAGTTGAAGCCGGTATTCCTGAAGATGACCCGAGAAACCCGGCAGTTATCGCGGACAACGTTGGAGACAACGTAGGCGACGTTGCAGGTATGGGAGCCGACCTCTTTGAATCTTATGTCGGTTCTATCATCGCTGCCATTACACTCGGCGTTGTTGTTGACGGCGTTATGGGCGCAATATTCCCGCTTATTTTGGCAGCGGTCGGTATTGTCGCTTCTATCATCGGTACGTTTTTCGTAAGAGGCGACGAAAAATCCGATCCGCATAAAGCACTTAAAAAATCAACTTATGTGAGCGGCGTGATTGTACTCGTTGCAGCATTCCTTTTAAGCAACAACATCTTTGGTCACTTAGGTTATTTCTTTGCGATTACAGCCGGTCTCGTCTGTGGAATCCTTATTGGTGCGGTGACTGAAATTTATACATCAGGCGATCACAAATTCGTTAAGAAAATCGCTGAGCAATCGTTGACCGGTCCTGCAACAACTATTATTTCAGGACTTAGCATCGGTATGCTTTCAACACTCTGGCCGATTCTTTTCATTTCTGCCGCAACTTTGCTCGCTTATCAATTTGCAGGACTTTACGGTATTGCACTTGCCGCAGTCGGTATGCTTTCAACGACCGGAATCACGGTTGCTGTTGACGCTTACGGCCCAATTGCAGATAATGCCGGCGGTATTGCTGAAATGAGTGAATTGCCTAAGGAAGTCAGAAAAATTACAGATAAACTCGATGCAGTCGGTAACACGACAGCCGCTATCGGAAAAGGTTTCGCAATCGGTTCCGCTGCGCTGACGGCTTTATCACTGTTTGCCTCTTATTCACAAGCAATCGGCCTTGAGACAATCAATATCCTCAATCCGAAAGTTGTTGTCGGTCTCTTCATCGGCGGTATGTTGCCGTTCATTTTCTCAGCCCTTACGATGGATTCCGTCGGTAAAGCGGCTTACCAAATGATCGAAGAAGTCAGACGCCAATTTAAAACGATTCCCGGCATCATGGAAGGAACCGGTAAACCGGATTACGCAACTTGCGTTGACATCAGTACATCAGCGGCACTTCATGAAATGATGATTCCGGGGATTATGGCTGTTGTCGTTCCGCTCGTAGTCGGTCTTATACTCGGCGGAGAAGCACTCGGCGGTATGCTCGCAGGCGCACTTGTAACCGGTGTTCTCATGGCCATCTTTATGGCAAATGCCGGCGGTGCTTGGGATAATGCCAAGAAATATATCGAAGAAGGCAATTACGGCGGAAAAGGTTCTGAAGCACATAAAGCGAGCGTTGTCGGCGATACAGTCGGTGACCCGTTCAAAGATACCTCCGGTCCGTCAATCAACATTTTGATCAAGTTGATGACAATTGTTTCACTGGTATTTGCCCCACTCTTCGCTGCAGTAGGTTCACTGCTGTAGGCTTTTAAAAACCGTTCACACAAACACTTTTAAGATGACACACCGGATTGAGCAGGAATGCTGAATTCGGTGTGTTTTTGCGTGTTTAAGTGGTATAATAGTAAAGAAATACTGTTTTAAATATTAAGAGAACACCATCCTATTCTGAAAATTAGAGCGAAAGCGGATACCGCAGGAGGCTGATATATGTTGGAACAGAAAATTATCGATTTTTTAAAAGAGCACACCGAAAAACCTTATTTGGAATCCGAACTGATGTCCGCTCTTTCAATCGATCCCATTGATCGCTCCAATTTTATTGCGACTCTGGAATCGTTAGCAGAAGAGGGAAAATTGATTCGGACAAAAAAAGGCAAGCATGCCTTGCCCGAGTTTTTTAATATGTGCGCCGGACGCATTCAAATCACAACACGCGGATTCGGATTTGTTACCGTTGACGGAACGGACGGCACGGAAGATGTCTTTGTACCGGCTGTGGCAACAAAGGGTGCTTTTAGCGGAGACCGGGTTTTAATCAAGTGTTTGCCGAGCAAAGGCGGCGGACAAAAGAAAGAAGGCGAAGTCGTCAGTATCATTGAGCGCGCTTTCAGCAAAATCGTCGGTACTTATGAAGAAAATAAAGGATTTGGATTTGTGGTTCCGGATGATAAAAAAGTGCGTTCGGATTTCTTTGTCTCCAAAAATGATACGCTCGGTGCAAAGCAGGGTGATAAAGTTGTACTTGAAGTTACCAAGTGGGCAGAGGGACGCCGCAATCCCGAGGGAAAAATCATAGAAGTCCTCGGAAGTTTCGGAGAACCCGGTGTCGATATTTTATCTGTCATGCGTCAGTTTGACCTGTCAGATGATTTTCCCGGTAAGGTTATGAAACAAGCCGAAAAAATATCCACCGAAGTGGAAGCCGACGAACTCCAAAGACGCGAAGATTTTAGGAATTATACCGTTATTACAATTGACGGAAAAGACGCAAAGGACTTGGATGACGCCATCCATGTCATCTCTCTTGAAAACGGTCATTACGAGCTCGGGGTGCATATCGCCGATGTAACGCATTACGTCAAAGAAGGTTCTGCTCTGGATAAGGAAGCGCTCAAGCGCGGCACCAGCGTTTATCTTCTCAACCGCGTGATTCCGATGTTGCCGAAACGACTCTCAAACGGAATTTGCAGCTTGAATCCCGCTATTGATCGCCTGACGCTTTCGTGCATTATGGAAATAGATGAGACCGGAACCGTATGCGCGCATCGAATCGTGGAAAGTGTTATTAAAACGGTTGAACGCATGAATTATGATGATGTATCGGATATTTTGGAAGATACGGCGGATGAGGCACTTAAGAACCGATATGCACATTTGATTGAACCGATTAAGGAAATGAGAAAGCTCGCGGCGATTTTGGAAGCAAAACGGGAACAGCGCGGTGCCATTGACTTTGACTTTGCGGAAACAAAAATCGAACTCGACGGCGACGGAAAACCGATTTGGATCGGGAAGGCGGATCGAAGGGTAGCTCATCGATTGATTGAATCCTTCATGCTTGCGGCCAACGAGACGGTCGCTGAACACGTTTTTTGGATGGAGCTACCGTTTGTTTACCGGGTACACGAAGATCCGAGTCCGGAGAAAATAGAAACGCTCAATAAGTTTTTATATCACTTTGGTTATAAAGTTCATACCGGAGGGGAAAGTTTTCATCCGACTGAAATTCAGAAATTGCTGGAATCTGTCGAAGGCAAGAAAGAAGAACACGTTATCAGTAAAATGGCGCTTCGTTCCTTGAAGCAGGCGCGATATGCGGCAGACAATGTCGGGCATTTCGGACTGGCTGCAAAATACTATTGTCATTTTACATCGCCGATCAGGCGTTATCCGGACTTGCAGATTCATCGAATTTTGAGAGAAATTATCAATGGCAGTATGAGCGCGGAGCGGATTGCGCATTACAGAAGCATCGTCGGAGAGGTTTCAGAGCAAAGTTCCGAAAGAGAGCGCAATGCGGAATTGGCAGAACGAGAAGTGGACGATATGAAGATGGCTGAATATATGGTGCAATTCGTCGGGGATACCTTTAAGGGTGTGATTTCCTCGGTGACGTCATTCGGCATGTTTATAGAACTGGATAATACCGTAGAAGGTTTGGTTCGTCTTGAAGACATGGATGATGATTACTATATCTTTGATGAGTCCAGATTACAACTCGTCGGGGAACGACTTAAGAAAACGTACTCTTTGGGAGATGAAGTGGAAATTCGCGTCACCCGTGCGGATCCTAAGTTGCGCCAAATTGATTTTGAACTGGCGTAATCAAGGGTATTTTGTGGTGCAGAGCAATCAAAAATGAACGGCCGCACCGGTTGCCGTACCATTTTCAAACACATTCAAAAAAGACATCAGGAAGGGATTTTAAATGAAATTAATAGCCAGTGATATTGACGGGACACTACTCAGAAGTGATCGAACGATTTCGGAGACGACAAAACAAGCGCTTAGAAGGTGGATGGAAAAGGGCAATGTGTTTGCAATTGCCACCGGACGCATGTTTGAAGCCGGGCGTTTAGTGACGTATGATTTTGATTATGACGGATATTTGATTGCTTGCAACGGCGGTGTTGTAAAGCATTTGAAAACAGGAGAAATACTGGCTTCAAATGCCATGGACAAGGATATTGTCGATGAAATTTTGACAATTTGCAAGACATACGATGCATACGTCAATATGTACGATTTGTCGACGATTTATGCCACTCGCAATACAAACCTTGCTTTGAAGTTTGGAAATATGATGCAGGCGTTGCCCAAAGCGTACCATTTTGATATCAAAGTTCAACCGGACCTCCGACCGATTGCCAAGGAAATTGACGTTTACAAGCTTGGTGTATTCAGTGAAAACCCAGAGACATTTTTAGCGCTCCAAAAATTACTTCAGTCGCTCGGTGGCATTGAAGCTTGCCTTTCCATGGCGACTTCCCTGGACATTACGGCAAAAGGGGTCACCAAAGCGACGGGGATTGAAGCCATCCGGACGCATTATGGCATTTCGATTGCCGATGTGATTGCATTCGGGGATCATGAAAACGATCAGGACATGATTCGATATGCCGGAACCGGTGTTGCCATGGGCAATGCAACGGACGGACTTAAGTCTATATCGGATTTTATAACGCTTCCGAATGATGAGGATGGCATTCCGTACGCGCTGCGAGAACTGAAACTGCTTTGAGAGATTTGTATAAACTGTAAATGTAATGTGAAAGAAATATGCGCGGAATTGAAGCGGATGTGTTTTTGTGCTAAAATGGTAAAGCAGCCTACAAAATGAGATGAAAGGAGTGTTGTTATGGCTGAAATAAAGCTTTGCGCCCAAAATAAAAAAGCCCGACACGACTATTTCATCGAGGATACGTATGAGACGGGCATTGAACTGTTCGGTACGGAAGTTAAATCCATTCGGAACGGGAAAGTCAGTATCAAAGAGGCTTATTGTGAGGTGAAAGACGGGGAAATTTTTATCCTCGGCATGAATGTCACCCCGTATGATTTCGGGAATCGATTCAATAAAGATGCGCTTCGACCGCGCAAGTTGCTTTTGCATCGTCGCGAGATTTATAAACTTGAGTCTTTGACCACCAGAGACGGATACACGTTGGTACCGCTTCGTGTCTACATCAATTCAAGAGGGCTTATTAAAGTCGAAATCGCTGTGGCAAAGGGTAAAAAACTCTATGACAAACGTGATACTATGGCCAAACGCGATGCGGAGAGAAAAATTCAAAAGGTCATGAAAGAATACAATCGATAACCGCTGGAAAAGTCGTACAGCGGATCATCGGCCTGACACCGGGCCGATTACATGGGGATGTACTGGTTTCGACAGGGACAGTGATCTTTCATAAGCGAGCCGTGTTTCTTGATCTGGGGTACACGTAAAAGAACTGGATCACTCAATATAAACGCAAACGAAGAATTTGCACTAGCTGCGTAATGCAGCGTCACGCCCGGGCCTTGTCTCAGCCGTCCGGTGCCTGACCTTAACCTGCTGGGGCCCCTGCGTAGGATGCTTTTCTAATCCTATAGCGGTTGTATGATAGAAATAGTCTGATGGCTTGTGTGTCGTTGCACTGGCGGTCAGGCGAAAACCCAATCAACGACTGCGCTCGGAGAAAGTGAAAGTGACTTGTTTTTGGACGGGGGTTCGACTCCCCCCATCTCCACCATTGAAAGAGGACTACGGGAATTATCCCGTAGTCCTCTTTTGCTATAGGGGTAGGGAGTCGAACCCCAATGTGGGCGGAGCACCAAGGAAATGCGCAA
>JASUTA010000074.1 GCA_030445805.1 Clostridiales bacterium | reverse complement strand
GAACCGATTTGACGACAAAGCTGTTTTGGGCCAATATGCAGTATTTTTCTTACACGACGATCAATGTTTTTTGGCTGTATGCTGTTCTTCAGTTTACGGGGAATAAAAAATGGACCCAGCCGAAACGTATTTTACCGTTATTTATTATCCCCGCAATTCTTGTTTTGCTCGTTTGGACAGACCCGTATCACGGTTTGATCCGTCGAGGCTTTTCTCTTGATTACAGCGGACTTTTCCCCGTCATAAAAAAATCCTACGGGCCATTGTATTGGATTCATCCGATTTATGGCTATTCTATTGTCTTGATTTCAATTATTGTGATCGCGAGAGCGGTATTCGTACATCGGTCCATCTACCGAATGCAGGCGCTGGCCCTTTTAATCAGTCCCATCATCAGTATTGTACCGAGTATTTTATATGTTTTTTCACTGTCGCCGGTAAAGGGATTTGATATTACACCGGTGTTTTTTGGCGTATCCGGAATGTTTGCGGCAATCGGGTTGTTTCGATATCAACTTTTTGCACTGGAGCCGATTGCGCGTGACATTGCCGTAGACAATATGACCGTCGGCATGCTTGTCGTCGATACACACGAGACGGTTATTGATGCTAATCCGGAGGCAGTTGAATTGCTGTCTCTCGAAAAAAAGGATATGATCGGCGTCGGCATTCAGACGGCTCTCGATGCAATCGGCGTAGAGTCGGAAGCGCTTTCGGAAGGTAAAAGAACCGTTGCTCAGGTTCAAAATGAACGGGAAAAGAAGACTCCTTATTACGAGATTCAACGGCTCCCTGTATATAATCAAAAACACATTCGAGCTGGGACTGTTTTTTTAATTCAGGATGTGACGGAAATCCGTCGTGCGCAGGAGCAAATTGTCAATCAGAGTATGGAACTTGCCGCATCCAAGGAACGAGAACGACTCTCCAGAGATTTGCATGACAATTTAGGGCAAGTCCTCGGGTTTATCAATGTTCAGGCGCAGGGCATCAGAAATGAACTGTCGGATGCGGCAGTGTCCGTTGCGTCGGAAGAAATACAGGAACTCATTGAGGCAACACAATCGGCGCATGAGGAAATCAGAAATTATATTCAGCATGCACGACGGGAGTCGGAGACTTTTGAAAAATCACTGAGCGACCTTGTTCGAAAGTTTGAAAGTCAGGCGCATGTTCGCGTAACGCTTCAAATGGGGGAAGATATTCCGTGGCAAAGCATTCCTTCTCGCTCAAAGGAAAACCTCCTTTTTATTGTGAAAGAAGCTTTGAATAATGTCCGAAAACATGCAGAGGCCTCGCATGTTTTCATCGAGATGAATGTCCGGGAACATTTACTGTCGGTTGCGATTCAGGATAACGGAAAAGGGTTTGATTCGGATGCTTGCGGGGAGGCTTTGGAAACGCACTTCGGATTAAAAATCATGAAAGAGCGTGCTGAACTGATAAAAGCGCGATTCTTTTTGAATTCCGATTTGGGAAAAGGGTGCCGCATTTTTTTAGAAATGCCGCTTTTAAAAGGAGATGTCGACAATGGCATTGAAAGTATTGTTGATTGACGATCACCCGCTGTTTGCAAAAGGGTTGACCTATTTGCTTAAAACGCGAGGGATTGATGTTGTTGCCGCGGTTACCGAGCCTCGACAGGCTTTTGAAGAGGTGAAAAAGCTGAGACCCGAAATTGTTCTTTTGGATATTATGATGCCTGATCTCAGCGGGCTGGATGTTCTGAAACTGATAAAAGCGGAATTGCCGGAGACAAAAGTTGCGATGTTGACCGCCTCGGAAGATGACGACCATCTCTTTGAAGCCATCCGAATCGGAGCTTCCGGATACTTGCTCAAAAACCTCAGTGACACGGCGCTGACAGAGATGATAGAAGGGCTTTCGCGCGGTGAGGTCATGCTTTCGCCCGAACTTGCCGAAAAATTATTCAATGAATTTCAAAAAGAAAAAAAAGCGGCCGAATCAAAAACATTCGACCAGCAGGATACCGCCAAAGCGCCAAATGGGGAGATGTCCCATTTGACGAAGCGACAGAGAGAAGTGCTTGAATTGGTTGCCCTGGGAAGAACTTATCGTGAGACCGGTGATGCATTAGGTCTCACGGAAAGGACGGTTAAATACCACATGGGACGCATTATCGAAATCATGCACATGGAAAATCGCGCTCAGGTCATTGCCTATGCGGCGCGGAGCGGGTTGAGCGGAGATCGGTGACCCATTCATGCGCTCTACTGCAAATTGTTGATTTTCTGATGCAACATCAAAAGTTGTATGGATCGGTTTATCAAGAGTTTGCTGTAGATGCTTTCCTTATGTCGCTTCACGGTATTGATGCTGATGGACAATTGATCGGCAATGAATTCGAGTTCGTTGCCGCCGCACAAAAGGTCTGCCACTTCGCATTCGCGTCTGGTGAGGCCTTTTTCATTTAAATAATTCATCCATGCGTTTCGGCTTTCCCGATGCATGTCACTTAAGAAGAAGATATAGCGGGAGATGAAGCGATCCGAAAAAGGGTCCTTTTCGATCACGGTTTCAAAATGAACTTGAAGTGAATCAAAAATCGGCAGTGTGAAGCGCGTGGAATGGTTTTTTTGATAAGCGGGAAGAATTTGTTCCAGCAGCAGTTTTTGTGCATTGCTCTGACTGCCGTTCAAACCATGGGATTCCAGTATGCGGTGCATTTCACAGTTGATTTCCTGAATGTGAAATTGCTCGTCGCAGACAATCATTCCAACCGGGTATCGGCTGATGATGTTGCTGAGCACATGCATTGTGCTGTTCAGTGATAAATGATCCAGATGCACCTTAGTCGCTTTTTCCATGATGGCGCCGACTTCCTCCAAAATCTTTTGTTCCCGCTTTGTAAACCCCGATGTGTGCTTCCCGTGATAGACGGCAACAGCCCCCAGCGGGTTTTTTATTTCATCTCTCAACAAAACCAGGCCCTCATAATAAAAACCATTGAAATGGAGACATTGACTATAGAGAGAAGACGATTCATAGTCGGGATAAGAAAAGAAATCTTCAACGGTTAAAACGGATTTTTCAGGAAGCTTCTTTAAATTAGCAGGTGCGAAAAAATCTTTTTTATAACAATCTTTTTCATAAGATTCAATGGACGTTGAGGTAAAATTTACATAAATTAGATGCTTGTAGTAACCTTGATCGTCTACGAGAGGAAAGGCGGCACCGTCAAACGGGAAAAATTTAAGCAATTGATTCATAGCAGAACGACGAAAATCAATTTGATAGGGATCTAAGCTATTGGAAAAGGCTAAGAGGTTTTTGTAATCTTCTCCGGTTAAGAGTTCTATAGCCATAATACAACGTTCCTTTCGAAAAAATAGGGTAATGACCCTATGAGAATAGGGGTTATAGATAATTGTTACTTTATTATACAGGTGCTATTATAAGATTGTCAATATAATAACAATAATAAGCGCCTGAAAAGACTCAACTTTGTTTATGGGTCCTCAAGGTCGCCAAAAAATAAGGAGGATTCTATTATGGCAGTTTTAAAATTACTCAGGGCACCACTTAAATATTTGCAAGGGAAAGGAGCGCTTTTGCATTTCTGTGAAGAGACTCACGATTTGGGGAATTCATTCCTTTTTGTTTGCAGCAACAGCGGCTATAAAAACTGTGCTGATAAAATTAAAGAAAGTTTTAAAGGCAGTGAATGTGATACACATTTTGAAGTATTTAAAGGCATCAGCTCAGTTGGTGAAATATCAAGGATGCGTGCAATTGTAAAAGAAAAGGGCATTAAAGTTGTGGTCGGCATCGGCGGCGGATCTGCCATAGATACGGCTAAAGCAACGGCACATTACGAAGGACTTCCGGTTGTTATCGTTCCGACGGTTGTCGCAACGGATGCACCTTGTACGGGGTTGTCTGTTATCTACAAAGATGACGGGACATTTGACAGTTACTTGTTTTATCCGAGAAATCCGGAAGCCGTTATTGTTGACAGCGAAATTATCGCAAATGCACCGGTTAAATTCCTTGTAGCGGGCATGGGAGATGCGCTCGGCACTTATTTTGAAGCGAGAGCCTGTGTCAGAACCGATTCTCCGAGTCTTGAAAACGGCGGCATCGCGCTTTCTGCCATGGCGCTTTGCGAGTTGTGCTACAAAACACTTCTGAAGAACGGCTATCAAGCAAAAATCGCTTGCGAAAATCACTTGGTAACGCCGGCTCTGGAGGCCATTATAGAAGCCAATACTTACTTGAGCGGCGTCGGCGCAGATAACGGCGGACTGGCTGTTGCACACTCTGTGTACAATGGATTTACGGCATTGGATGAATGTGAACATGCAATGCACGGCTCCATTGTCGCTTTCGGAACGATTACACAATTGATTCTGGAAAGCGCACCAAAAGAAGAACTCAAAGAAGTCATGGACTTCTGCTATAATGTGGGCCTTCCTGTTACATTGAAAGAAATGGGCGTTGAAGATGTAACGCGCGTTAAAATTGCCGCAGAAAAAGCTTGTGTACCGGGTGAAACCATTCATCATTTAGCAGGCGACGTAACACCTGATCAATTGTACGATGCTTTGCTTGCAGCCGATCTTTTGGGACAAGAATATTTCAAATAGAGTTATTTACACACGACAGCCATGTTGCCGGCTTAGCTTAAGCCGGGCATGGCTGTTTTTATTTTAAAATATTTTTGAAATACCGACAAAAATCAAAAGGAATCCGGTGGTTAAATGGCGAATATTAGCGTAATCCAAACTATTTTAAAGGACTTATATTATGAAACTTTTATCTGTAGCCATACCATGTTACAATTCGCAGGCCTATATGCGACACTGCATTGAATCGCTTCTTCCGGGTGGCGATGCGGTGGAGATTATTATTGTCAACGACGGTTCATCCGATGAAACAGCAGCCATTGCGGATGAATACGCAGCGCTTTATCCGAATTCAGTCATCGCAGTTCATCAGGAAAACGGCGGGCACGGGGAAGCCGTAAACGCCGGGATGCGCCATGCTTCAGGGCTTTATTTTAAGGTGGTGGACAGTGACGACTGGGTCGATGCAAGTGCCTATGCAGAAGTCTTAAAGACACTTAAACAACTGACCGATGAAGAAACCCCGGTGGATATGCTCATCAGTAATTTTGTGTATGAGAAGAAGGATGCCCATCATAAGATGGTGATGCGTTACGGGAATGCCTTACCTCAAAACCGAATCCTAACGTGGGATGAAGTCGGTTTTTTTAGGAAGGGTCAATACATTTTGATGCATTCCGTTATCTACAATATGGATGTTTTGAGGGCTTCGGGGCTCGTTTTGCCTAAGCACACTTTCTATGTAGACAATCTTTACGTCTATGCGCCGCTTCCCTTCGTCAAAAAACTGTATTATTTGAATGTGGATTTTTATCGCTATTTCATTGGCAGAGAAGATCAATCCGTCAACGAACGCATTATGATCAAGCGGGTAGATCAGCAAATTAAGGTCAACCGCCTCATGATCGAAAGCGTGGACTTGTCTAAAATTCAGCCTAGGCGAAAACGACAGTACATGACCAATTACCTTGAAATCGTGACGGCGATTTCGTCGATTATTCTTATCCGTGCGGGAACAAGGGAAGCGTTGGACAAAAAGCGAACCCTATGGCACTACCTCTATGAAACGGACAAAAAGCTCTATGCGAAATTGAGACGCAGTTTTTTAGGCGTGACGCTCAATCTTCCCGGACGATTCGGCCGAATGTTTTCGGTTGCCGTCTACAAAATTTCTCAGCGGGTCGTTGGATTCAACTGAGGTACTTAAGGAGTTCTTATGAAATATGATTTGCTGATTGTCGGTGCCGGACTTTATGGAAGCATTATCGCGCATGAAGCGTCCAAGCTGGGCAAAAAATGTCTTGTGATTGAAAAACGCAGTCATATCGGCGGGAATTTATATACAAAGCCTGTGGAGGGCATTCAGGTTCATGCTTACGGCGCCCATATTTTTCATACCAGTAATGCGGAAGCGTGGTCGTATATGAATCAATTTGCCGAATTCAATCGATTTACCAACGCGCCGCTCGCCAACTTTAAAGGTCAAATTTATAATCTCCCTTTCAATATGAATACCTTCTATCAACTGTGGGGGGAAAGAGATCCGCAAAAAGTCAAAGCCATTATTCAAAACCAAATCGATGCGGAACAAATTGACGACCCTAAAAACTTGGAAGAGCAAGCACTTAAGCTTGTCGGGCGTGAAATTTACGAAACACTTGTAAAAGAATATACCGAAAAGCAGTGGGGCATGAAGGCGACGGAATTGCCGGCGTTTATCATTCGGAGATTGCCTGTGCGCATGACTTATGACAATAATTATTTTAATGATTTGTATCAGGGCATTCCGATCGGGGGCTACACGCCGATTATCGAAAAAATGCTGTCCGGATGTGATGTATTGCTCAATACAGACTTCTTCGGCAATCGCGCCTACTATGAAAGCATTGCGGATAAGATGGTATTTACCGGTATGATCGATGCATTTTTCGATTATCGGTATGGCACCTTGGACTACAGAAGTTTGAAATTTGAAACCGAAACGCTGGAACAGGACAATTTTCAAGGAAATGCCGTGGTCAACTACACGAGCGGCGATGTCCCGTATACCCGCATCATTGAACACAAACATTTTGAATTCGGTACGCAGCCAAAAACGGTCGTTACCAAGGAATACCCTCAAAAATGGCAACTCGGAGACGAGCCTTATTATCCGGTCAATGACGAAAAAAATGAGTTGCTCTACAAGAAGTACAAAGCGGAAGCCGATCAACTTGAAAACGTTATTTTCGGAGGGCGCTTGGCTGAATACAAATACTATGACATGCATCAAGTGGTTATCCGGGCACTTGAAACGGTACAAAATTTGAAATGATTCATTTTTCTGAAACAAAATACCATAAAGATTGCACGATGATGAAATTGAATTTTAGCTGTGTTAAAATGAAGCTGAAAAGCAATTGAAAGCCGCCTGATAAAATCGGGACGGCCTCTCATTCAGAAAGGAATCATTTATGGGATTATTGGATCGATTTAAAAAGAAGAGCGGTCCCGTGGAAGAACAATTTTTTGCGCATGCCGATGGAAAAATGATACCGATAGAAGCGGTGAGCGATCCGACATTTGCTCAAGAGCTTCTTGGGAAAAGTATTGCGATACTTCCTGAGACGGGGGTACTCAGATCACCCGCCGACGGAGAAATGACGGTTGTGTTTGAAACCGGTCATGCAGTTGCAATGAGAACGAAAATCGGAGCGGATGTATTGTTGCATATCGGGGTAGATACGGTGACGCTGAGTGGCAAAGGGTTTAATGCAAAAGTCGCAGTGGGAGATCGCGTCAGAAAAGGGGACATTTTAGTGGAATTCGATCTGCCGTTTATTATAAAAAGCGGATTTGATCCCGTGATTCCCATGATTGTCACCAATAGTGATGATTTTAGTATTGAACTGAACAGTTGTGGTGAGACGGTTTCTTCAAAGGATGCCGTCATGACGTTGAAAGATGAAAAAAGTGCCTGAGGGCACTTTTTTTAAATCACATTTTACAATATTTTTTTAAATTTTATAGTATAATTTAGAGAGACGTATATTTAGGATTACGAAGGGAGTGGCATTTTATGAGTGGAAAGAAACTGGGATTTGGGATGATGAGATTGCCGATTCTCAATAAAGAAGATCCGACCAGCATTGACTTTGATCAGGTCTGTCAAATGGTGGATACATTCTTGGAACGCGGTTTTACATACTTTGATACAGCATACATGTATCACAATTACAAAAGTGAAATTATGCTCAGAGAAGCGTTGATTAAGAGACATCCGAGAGAAAACTATACAGTTGCTACAAAGCTGCCGGTCATATTTGTTAAAGTTCAGGAAGACTTGGAACGGTTTTTCAACGAGCAGCTTGAAAAGACGGGTGCCGGTTATTTTGATTACTACTTGCTTCATAACCTCGGTGAAGTTCACTATGAAATCGCAAAGAAATTTGATGTTTTTTCTTTTGCCCAAGAGAAAAAGAAAGCAGGGCTTGTTAAAAAAGTAGGATTTTCATTCCATGACCGCGCCGATCTGCTTGATGAGATTTTGACAGCACATCCGGAAGTGGATTTTGTTCAGCTGCAATTGAATTACCTTGATTGGGAAAGCGAAAGCATTCAGTCGCGCAAGTGCTACGAAGTGGCTGTACGCCACAATAAGCCGGTTGTCGTTATGGAACCGGTTAAAGGCGGTATGCTTGCGAAAGTGCCGGAAGAAGCGGAAGCACTGTTCCGTTCCGTGCATCCCGATATGTCTGCGGCGTCATGGGCAATTCGCTATGTTGCCAGCCTAGAAAATGTAATGATGGTATTGAGCGGCATGTCCGATTTGGAACAGCTCAAAGACAATACCGATTATATGGGCCATTTTGAACCGCTAAATGCCGGAGAACAAAAAACCGTTCAAAAAGCGCTTGAAATCATCAACGCATCTATTGCCATTCCGTGTACGGCATGTGGGTACTGCGTTGAAGGTTGCCCTCAAAACATTGCGATTCCTAACTATTTTGCCCTTTACAACACGGATAAACGCGTGGAAGGCGGCATCTACATCAATCGCGTCTACTACAACAATTACACGAAAAAATACGGGAAAGCTTCCGATTGCATTGCCTGCGGGCAGTGTGAATCCGCATGTCCTCAACATATTGAAATCATCAAGTGGTTGAAAGAAGTTTCTGCGACGTTTGAAGCGGCGAGTAAATAATGTGAATTGCCATAAAAACAATCATAAAAAGCAATCGTTAAAAATGACAATCAAAAATATAAAAAGGATTTCTCTTTAGAGAAATCCTTTTTTGTTCTATTCTTCAATTGCAATGGGTTTTTCGGCAAATATTTTTTCAAAAGCCATACCGACGAAATAGTAAAAAGTCAGCCCGAAAATGATGTGGATTGCTGTGAATTCATATCCGAAAGAGGTGAGTTCATAGATGAATACGGGAAGTTTAGCCGTTGTCCAGACACCGATGAAAAAGACGACATAGCGCAGAGCGGCGCCTTTTTTAATCAGCAGAGTGGCCACAGGAAAGGAAATATAGAGAGGGCCTGCAGCGACAAAACCGAGGAGGAGGGAGAAGAAAATGCCCCTAAATCCCGAACCGTTGCCCATGTATTTCATCATGACTTCTTTAGGCACCCAAACGTCGAGCAGGCCGACTAAAACAAGAACCGGAGGGAGCAGAGACAGCATATCCATAATGCTGTTTCCAGCGAGCCTGAAAGCGTTTTTTCCGGTGGTGGGAGCGAGGAGTGTCAACAGAATAAGCCCTGTCAGCAAGAGCAGAAAAATGCGATATTTTTTAAGTGTTTTCAAATCATTACCCCCCAAATAATATAAGCGAAAATGACGGACATAACCGCGCCTGATGCGTTGCGCAGATAAGCAAATTTGCGTCCGAAGAGCTTGGATTCCATTGGTAGGGTGACAAAACCCACCGCCATCAATGAGGACATAAAAGCGGCAACTTGCGGCAAGCCGGCACCATTTTGTACCAAAGTACTTCCGAGCGGGAAAACGACAAAACTCGGAACGATGGCCACCGATCCGACAACGGTAGAGAGTAAAATGCCCAGTGATCCGGAGGATTCCCCGATTAGGGAAGAAATCAACTCAGGGGTTAAAATGGCCAGTGAAAGACCGACGAAGAACATGATGGACAAAACGTCGGGAAGAATATTTTTAAATAGATTGAATGACTTTAAAAGGGCTTTTTTTGTGCGACCTCGGTCCTTAAAAAAGGAGGTGATCGTCAGCACAATGGCGACGCTGTATAAAATAATGCCTGAAATCATGTGACACTGCCTCCTATAATGTACGGTACTTATTCACAAAAAAAGTTAAATTCGCAAGCCGGTTTTCAATATCTTCTTTAAAGGCTGCCAGCTCAATATGTCCGGAATCCGTCAGGTGGTACATTTTAACCGGTTTGCCTGCGGAATCGTCCTTCCAATAAGTTCTGACGGCACCTTCGCTTTCAAGTTTGGCGAGCGTTCGATAGAGTATAGCACTGTCGATCATGCAGACCGGAATCTCAGACTTACATTTTTGGAGTAGTTGACCGCCATATTGATCTTCCTCTGCTAAAAAGAGCAATAGGAATGCAGGTGTATGCCTGCCGTGTTTAACATTCATAAGGCCTCCGTAGAACATATTTATTTACAGGTGATAGGAGAGATTGACACACTGTTTATAACAGTGCAATGTTTATAACAGTATACTGTCGTTAACAGTATAAGTCAATAGGTATTTTTAATTTTTGGAGAGTCCCTATCGTTTAAAAAAGAAAAGGCGACTGATTCATAGGAATGAATCAGCGCCCTTAACATGAAAACGATTTATAAGCACAATGAACCGACTTATAATAACTTTTCTATTTCTTTTGCAGAAAGTACTCTTCCGCTGGATTTAACCACTTCGTCGACGACAAGAGCCGGTGTTGCCATGACGCCGTAAGCCATGATTTCTTTGAAATCTTCGACTTTTTCCACGGATGCATCTAGTCCGAGCGATTGAATGGCTTCCTTTGCATTGGCTTCTAATTTCTTGCAGTTTGCACAACCGCTCCCTAAAATTTTTACAACCATTTTTCTTCCTCCTCTTCATTCTGATCTAAAATTCAATTTTAATTCTAATCTTGAATCTGTTGAAATTGAAACACATTTAAACATTATACTACAGTAGGAGATAACCGTAGGCATTAAAAACATAACCGATGATCAAAATACCTGTGGTGACGATGCCGGCAAAGATGACGAGCAATTTGGTCTTAACCACTTTTTTCAACAAGATCATAGACGGAAGCGAAAGTGCCGTTACCGCCATCATAAAAGCCAGTGCTGTTCCGATCCCGACGCCTTTTAAAACCAAGGCTTCTGCAATAGGGAGCGTTCCGAAAATATCCGCGTACATCGGGACGCCGACGACTGTCGCCAGGATAACGGAATACCATTTGTCTTGACCGAGAACGGCGGAAATGACAGATTCCGGAATCCAGTTGTGTATAGCGGCACCGATCCCGACGCCAATGAGGATATAGAGCCATACTTTCTTGACAATGTCAGCCACTTGGCCTTTTGCAAAGGAAATACGATCTTCCGTGGTCATGGACTCTTGAGCGGCTTCAGCCATTTTATTTCCGAAGACAAAGGGTTCAACATATTTCTCCAGTTTTGCTTTGCTGATAATGGTACCGCCGATAACCGCGAGAATTAATCCGACGACGACATAAGCAATGGCAATCCGCCAATTGAAAATACTGGCAAGGAGCAGAACCGATGCCAAGTCGACAAGCGGAGAAGAAATCAGGAATGAAAAGGTGACGCCGATCGGCAGTCCGGCACTTGTAAATCCGATAAAAAGCGGAATGGAAGAGCAGGAACAAAACGGCGTAACCGTTCCGAGCAAAGCGCCGATTAAATTCGCTGTAGTGCCTTTAAAATTCCCGAGAATTTTGCGTGTGCGCTCCGGCGGGAAAAAGCTTTGAATATAGGAAATGGCAAAAATTAAAATAGAAAGCAGTATAAAGATTTTGATCACATCGTAAATAAAGAAGTGAATGCTGCCACCGAGACGATCCGATGTATCGAGTCCGAAGACATTTTCCACAAGTGATCTTACAAGATCAGATAACCAGTTCATTTTTAAGAGCTGATCGTTCATCCAACTGAATATAAACACAATAGCACCCTCATTTCATTGAATTCGCAGGTAAAGTACGGATTCTACAGCGAAGTAATAATTTGACATTGATTTAAAAAA
>JASUTA010000002.1 GCA_030445805.1 Clostridiales bacterium | reverse complement strand
ATCGTTGGTTACTTCTTTATATCCGTCACCTATCCTATACATTCTATTGTATTAATAATCCCGAATTTTGCAAGTTAAAAATTGTATTCTTGCATGGCTTATAAAGAAAACTTGAAAAACTCAAGGCTTTGACGTACTATATAGATAATTTAATTGCAGTTTTTTATGACCGCATTGTAAAAAGGAGCGCCTTATGTTTGAAATGCATCCGCTGATGCACCGCCTACAAAGAAATATTTTATTGCTTGACGGTGCCATGGGTACGGAAATACAAAAGAAAGATCTTACCGAAGCCGACTATCGCGGAGAGACGTTTCGTGACCATGCCATTTTTTTGAAGGGCAACAACGATCTGCTCACTCTGACGCAACCCGACATAATTGCTTCTATTTATAATAGTTACTTGGAAGCCGGCTCAGATATCATCGAAACCAATACATTTAACGCCAATCGGATCTCTCAAGCCGATTATAAACTCACTGAATACGTCTACGAAATGAATCTAAAAGCGGCCCAAAGCGCCCGCGCCTGCTGTGATGCCTATACAGCTGCAAATCCTGAAAAACCGCGCTTTGTCTGCGGCTCTGTCGGTCCGACCAACCGAACCGCTTCCATTTCACCGCGCGTTGAGGCGCCGGGATTTAGAAATGTTTCTTTTGACGACCTCCGGAACGCCTATTACGAACAAATTCGAGGGCTCATGGACGGCGGTGTCGACCTCATTATGATCGAGACCATTTTCGACACGTTGAACGCAAGGGCAGCCCTCGTTGCCGCAGAAGATTTGTTCAAAGACCGTGGCGCAGCTGTACCGATCATGATTTCCGGCACCTTAACCGATAAGAGCGGCCGTACGCTTTCGGGACAAACACTGGAAGCCTTTGTCGCTTCCATGAAAAGCGATTACGTCATCAGCATCGGTCTCAATTGTTCTTTCGGCGCACGCGAACTGATTCCTTACGTTCAAAGGCTTGCCGAAATTTCGGATCGCCTCGTCTCGGTTCATCCGAATGCAGGTCTTCCGAACCAGCTCGGCGCCTATGACGAACTACCCGCCGAAACAGCGGACCTTCTCGCCTCACTCATTCGGACACAAAGCCTCAATATCGTCGGTGGCTGCTGCGGAACGACTCCTGCACACATTGCCGCCATCGGGAAAAAACTGGCTGGGAATGTGCCGCGTCCTTTCCCGGAGCTCAAACATATCACTGTCGTTGCGGGATTGGAGCCGCTTGCCATCAGCCGGGAAATTAACTTTGTCAATATTGGCGAACGCACCAATGTAGCAGGTTCTGCTAAATTTGCCAGACTCATTCGAGAAAAACAATACGAAGAAGCTCTTGAAGTCGCCCGCAGTCAAGTTGAGAATGGCGGTCAAATCATCGACATCAACTTTGATGACGGCCTTTTGGAAAGTGCCGCCGAAATGGATAATTTTCTCAAACTCATCGCTGCCGAACCGGATATTTCAAAGGTCCCCATCATGATCGACTCATCCGATTGGGCCGTTATCGAAACCGGTTTAAGAGCCATTCAAGGAAAACCCATCGTCAATTCAATCAGTTTGAAAAACGGCGAAGCGGAATTCATGCACCATGCACATATCATCAAGAAATTCGGTGCCGCCGCTGTCATTATGGCTTTTGATGAAAACGGCCAGGCGGATACCTATGAACGCAAAATACAAATCGCTCGGCGCGCTTATGATATTTTGACTCAGAAAGTGAATTTTCCGCCGGAAGACATCATTTTCGACATGAACATTCTCGCCATCGGAACCGGCATCGAAGCACACGCCAATTATGCGGTCGATTTCATTCGCGCCGTCTCTTGGATTAAAAAGAATCTGCCCTTCGCCAAAACGAGCGGCGGGTTGAGCAATTTGTCATTTTCATTCCGTGGGAACAACATTATCAGGGAAGCCATGCACTCCGCTTTCTTGTATCATGCCATTCGCGAAGGATTTGATATGGCCATCCTCAATCCCGGCATGATTCAAATCTACGACGAAATTGACCCCGTTTTACTCGAACGCGTTGAAGATGTCATTTTCAACCGCTACCCGGAAGCCACCGACAAATTGATTGAATATGCAAGTACGCTGTCTGAGCAGAAATCTCAAAAGTCGGCTGCATCGGATGCTTGGCGAAACGATCCGTTTGAATTGCGTCTCAAGCACGCCCTCATGCGCGGCATCACGCAATATCTGGAACCGGATTTAAACGAGGCCTTGGCATCGCTTCCAAAAGCCCTCGATATTATTGAAGGTCCGCTCATGGACGGAATGAAAGCCGTCGGAAATTTGTTCGGAGAAGGTAAGATGTTTTTGCCGCAGGTCGTCAAGACTGCTCGCGTTATGAAACAGGCCGTGGATTTCCTCCTGCCGTATATCGAAGCGGAAAACGCTTCCGAAGCGCTCGCCGGAACCTCTGCGGGGAAAGTCCTTCTCGCCACGGTTAAGGGCGATGTCCACGACATCGGAAAAAACATCGTGGGCATTGTTTTGCAGTGCAACAATTTTGAAGTCCTGGACCTCGGAATCATGGTGCCGCCGGAAGAAATTCTTGAAACAGCCAGACGCGAAAATGTCGATATTATCGGTCTCTCAGGTCTTATCACGCCGTCGCTCAACGAGATGGTTCACGTGGCGGCCGCTATGGAAGAAGGCGGTTTCGACATTCCGCTTCTCATAGGCGGGGCGACAACGTCCAAACTCCACACCGGTCTCAAAATTATTCCAAACTATCACGGGCCGGTGATTTACGAACCGGATGCGCCAAAAGCCGTCGAAGCGGCAAAAGCGCTGATGAATGCATCGGAAAAAACTTCATTTGTGGAGAAAACTTATGACGGCTATAAAAAGGTGATTGAGATTTCCGAACAAAACTTGAAGCCGCTGGATTCCCTCGAGATCGCCCGCGAGAAACGCCCACATCTCGTTTTTAACGCCGATACGGTTGCACGCCCTCATTTTATTGGAACAAAAGTAATCGAGGATGTATCCGTTCAGACATTGGTGCCTTTTATCGATTGGGTCTTTTTCTTTCACGCTTGGGAGCTCAAGGGAAAATTCCCCGAAATTCTCTCCCACCCCGAATACGGTGAAGAGGCGCAAAAGTTATACAATGACGCACAGGCACTTCTGAGAACACTTGAAGGTAAATTAAATCCTCGCGCTGTATTTGGCATTTATCCCGCCTACTCGGACGGGGAAGACATCATCGCCGATCGCGGGGATCAAACGTTCCCGTTTTACACAATGAGACAGCAACGCATCGATTCCGAACATCTCTCACTCGCAGATTTTATTGCATCGAAAGATGCCGAAATTACCGATTATATCGGCGCTTTTGCCGTAACGGGAGGACTTGAAGTCGAAGCGCTTTGTGCGCCCTATGAAGCGGAAGGCGATACGTATACATCTCTCATGATCAAAGTAGTCGCCGACCGTTTAGCGGAAGCGTTTGCCGAATGGCTCCATCTTGAAGTCAGAAAAAATTATTGGGGCTATGCGCCGGATGAAAATCTGAGCTTAGAGGCTTTGCTAAAAGCCGATTACCGCGGAATACGGCCCGCCATGGGGTATCCGTCTCTCGTCGATCACGCCGAGAAAACGACACTTTTTGATCTGCTCAATGCCACGGAAAATACAGGCATCACTCTGACGGAACACTTTATGATGGTGCCGACAGCCAGTGTTTGTGGTCTCTTCTTGGCACATCCCGATTCCCGATATTTTGACGTTTTCCATCTCGGTCAAGATCAGATTGATGCCTATGCGACACGTAAAGGCATTTCACCGGTGGCTCTCGAACAGTCCCTCGGCGGTCGCATCCGATATACTCGTGAACAAAAATAAAAACACGAACATTTCCATTGAAATTTTGCTGAATTCAATTTAATTATTACAAAAAACTTGCAATTTCAAGACGAGATGTTATAATTATTTAATATTAATCGAACCTATTTTTTAGAGAAGAATTTAGAGAATGATTCACAGGGGGTATTTCAAAAATGAGAAGAAAATCTTTATTGAAAAGCGGTTTGTTGCTCGCTTTGGCACTGGTTCTTGTGCTTTCGGCAACAGCTTGCAGTTCATCTTCGGACACTGCTGCCGCTAAATTGGTCATTGGCGTTGACGATTCTTATCCGCCGATGGAATATCGCGATGAAAACAATACGCTCATCGGATTTGACATTGACATGACCAATGCACTCGCCGAAAAACTCGGCATGGAAGTCGAATATGTATCAACTGCTTGGGACGGCATTTTCCAAGGCCTTAACGCAGGAAAATACGACGCCATCATCTCTTCCGTCAGTATGACAAATGCACGTCTCGAAGAGTTCGAATTTACAAAACCTTACCTTGCAAACGGGCAAGTAATCGTCGTCGCACCGGATGATGATTCTATTTCCACTCCGGAAGACCTTGCAGGGAAACGTGTCGGCGTACAACTTTCTACAACTGCCGATGAAGCCGTACAAAAGCAACTTGAAAAAACAGAATTTGAAGTCACAAAATATGACGATATTATGCAAACATTCACTGCTATGGAAGCCGGCCGAATCGATGCAATCGTTGTTGATGCCGCCGTTGCAATGGATTACGTTGCAAAGAGTCCTGACAAATTCAAAATCAGTTCGGCACAACTGACCAACGAACCGATTTCCATCTGCCTCAAAAAAGGCAATACCGAGCTCCAAGAAAAGCTCCAAGGTGCTTTGGATGAATTGAAGGAAGACGGTACGCTTAAAGACATTTCCATCAAATGGTTTGGTGACGATTATACATCAAACATCGACGAAACTCTTTATTAAAAAGTCCGAAAGCGCTTATCCTGATTTTGGATAGGCGCTTTTTCATTTTCCGTAAAGATTAACCCCAAAACGTTAAGGAGGTTTCCGCTTGACTACAGAACAAATACTCGCTTTTGCCAGCGGTGCCGGATATACCATTTTACTCACGGTGGTTTCCGTCTTCTTCGGTTCTATTCTCGGTTTATTACTCGCGCTTTTTCGCGTTTCTAAGAACAATGTTCTCAACGGGATCAGTTGGTTTTATATTTGGATATTCAGGGGCACGCCTTTGTTCATGCAAATTATGGTCATCTACTACGCCCTTCCGATTGCAACGTTAAACGCATTCGGGAACGCGTGGACCTTGGGGCCGTTTCAATCCGCTACTCTGGCACTCAGTTTAAACACGGCGGCATACCTCGCCGAGACCATTCGAGGTGCCATCCAGTCCATCGACAAGGGACAAATGGAAGCGGCAACGGCACTTGGAATGAGCTATAACCAAGCCATGTTTAAAATCATTATCCCTCAATCATACAGACGTCTGCTTCCGCCTGTCGGCAATGAATTTATCATGCTCCTCAAAGATTCTTCATTGGTTTCCGCCATCGGCATGACCGAG
Source organism: Clostridiales bacterium (assembly GCA_030445805.1). Taxonomy (GTDB): domain Bacteria; phylum Bacillota; class Clostridia; order Peptostreptococcales; family Acidaminobacteraceae; genus JASUTA01. Next base: position 35,937 of record JASUTA010000002.1, on the reverse strand, counting down.
ACACTCCGTGTCGCGCGCGTCATGGCAAACGGAACCGGACGTGCGGTCTATTATCTTTATGCCGCTGCCATTTATTTGGCCCTGACGACTATCTTCACTTTGGTTTTCCAAAAACTAGAGAAGAAGTATTCTGCGTATGAATGATGAGGTGATGCACATGATTAAATTAGAAAACGTCTTTAAAAATTTTGGCACCCTTGAGGTGCTCAAAGACATCAACCTCGAAGTCAAACAAGGTGAAGTCGTCTGTGTCATCGGGCCGAGCGGGTCCGGTAAAAGTACGATGCTTCGCTGCCTCAACCATTTGGAACGCATTACAAGCGGGCGCATTTACATCGACGGAGAATTGATGGACGAGCGCTTTGACGGCAAAGAGCAATTAAAAATTTCTCAAGAACGCGTTTCGCAGCTCTGTTCGGAACTCGGCATGGTATTCCAGCAGTTTAATCTTTTTCCCCATATGACGGTTTTAGAAAATCTGACCATCGCACCGAAAATCGTCAAAAAAGTTTCGGAAAAAGAAGCGGAAGCTTATGCACTGAGTCTGCTCGACATGGTCGGACTGGCCGATAAAAAAGACGAATACCCATCCCGTCTTTCCGGCGGTCAAAAACAACGGGTTGCCATTGCAAGGGCACTTGCCATGAAACCGAAGATGATGCTGTTTGACGAACCGACTTCCGCACTGGATCCGGAACTCGTCGGCGAGGTTCTTGAAGTTATGAAGCAATTGGCGCGAGACGGCATGACAATGATCGTCGTCACCCATGAAATGGGCTTTGCCAGAGAAGTCGGCACCCGCGTTATCTTCATGGATGACGGCCGCATTGTGGAAGAAGATACACCTGAAGTCATCTTTTCCAATCCGAAACACGAACGGACACAATCGTTCCTTCAAAAAGTGCTCTGATCGACATATGTGCGAAATCAAACGGATATCAATATCTTATAAAAAAGCCGCTTCTACTTGAATTTCTCAAGTAAAGCGGCTCTTGTTTTTTCTTATGATTTTCTCTGTGACACCGTGACATCAAATCGGTTGTTCATCAAGCCAGTTTGCAATATCATCCAGCATCGCATCGATGGATGCATCCGATTTGCCTTTAACAGCCTTTACGGCATCCACCAACTCTTCACGCATCATTCTTTTTCCGTCAAAAATCCCTTGCAGCAAATCCACGAGATCCGTTGTCATCGCATCGGAATAGACGGCGCTTTCTTCAATAACCGCACCACGCAGTTTAAAGTTGAAAACCACTTCGCCCCACTCAAACTTTTCTTCCAATGTCACATCAAATTCCGGCGTACGACCGATCCGCCACTCCCATGACGCATAGTGCTCATGGCGTTTTTGCGCCGAACCCGACACCGTTCTCTCGGAAATATAGACATGCTCCGAAGCCGTCCCGTACTCCGCTTCAAAAGCCGCGGCAAGCGCTGCTTTGACTTTATCGATCGTAATTTCGGAATTGATTTCCTTCAAATTGATAACGCGCGATTTAACGGACTGCACCCCTTTGGCATTCAGCTTTTTCATAGATACATTGAGATAACGTCCGAGTTTCGTCATATCCACATCGACGAGAATCGTCCCGTGGTGATAATAATTCTCTCTTCCATAATAGAAGGCGTTTCCCGAAAACTTTCTGCCCTCTGCCAAGATATCATTTCGCCCTGAAAAAGAGGCTTCTATGCCAAGGACTTTCAAGCCATCAACGATCACTTTGAGCTGTCGGTGCAAATCTTCATGATCCCTGTTCATGACAAACGTAAAATTCAGGTTGCCCAAGTCATGGTAAACGGCACCGCCTCCCGAAAGTCGTCTGGCCAATTTCCCACCTTCGGCCTCCAATTCGGACAAGAGCACTTCACGCCAAGGATTTTGATGCTTTCCAATGACGACCGTATGCTGATTTTGCCATAAGTAAAGATAAATTTCATCCGGTGCAACCTCTTGAACCAATTGTTCCTCATAAGCGAGATTAAACCAAGGGTTGTTGGACTCAGAAAAAAAGATTTTCGTTGATATTGCCATTGCCTACCTCCTGAAAAAACTGACGATTACACTTAGTTTAACAGGTTTCGGCATAAAAACCAACCCCGATGTACCTATTCGTGTTCCCCACAAGAATCATGATGTTGATGTTCATGGCAGATCGATCCGGTCGATTCCAATTCGCCTTTCAGATAAGATTCTGCCGCAGCTTGTGCCGAGCCGGTTGCACCCGTAACCACTTCGATACCGCGGGCGTTGAAAAGATCAACCGCGCTTCCGCCCATACCACCTGAAATAATCACGTTAATCCCCAAATCTCCTAAAAATTGCGGTAAAAATCCGGGACGATGTCCTGGATTGGCAACAGATTCATGTTTGATAATTTTATCATCTGCCGCTTCATAAATATTAAAATTCATGCAATGTCCAAAGTGTTGTGTTACCTGTGCTTGTTCACTTGCAACTGCTATTTTCATTTTTCTTCCTCCTTATAATCATCGGTTGCTTTTTCAACCGTTTGACCGACGCCTTTAAAAATAGAACTAAACGGTTATTTCCGTTCCCGCAGACAGGTATGCAATGCGTTCTCCCATGACGCCCTTTAACACGTCATAAGCCTGCAATCCGGTGCAATGACAAGTATAGAACATTGCCCCGGTCTTCATCAATTCTCTGCCGAGCGCCTCTGTTTTTTCGTCCGGCTCACTTTGATGTCCGGCTCGATTGTACAAATGAAACCCACCGATAACCACATCGGGCATATGCCCTTTGATCACTCTGAATCTGTCTATAATGTTCAGAATACCGGTGTGTGCACATCCGGCGATCAAATAGGACCGCCCGTCTTTTTCTAGAATCAAATTCTGTTCATGCCTGAAATCATCCGGAACAAACGCCTCCCCACGGCGCTCGAGCAAAACATGATTTCCCGAGGGCAGAAAGCGCTCGCCGGAAACTTCCGAGAACACTTCTATACCGGGTTTGATTTCCTCATGTGCGTCGCAAAAAACAAACCTGGAATCCGAGGCCAAGGCTTGATCGATTCCGATATAAACGTGATCGGTTTCTTTTCTTAAAGCGTAGTGATCCTCAAATCCCGATTTGCGAATATATATCTTCGCATGGTCATTCAGCGCCAGAAACGCTTTTAGCCCACCACCGTGATCGTAATGGCCATGAGAAACAACTGCAAGATCGACGTCGTTCAGATTCAGACCCATTGCCGTTGCATTGACTGAAAAGAGTTCACTCGCTCCCGTATCAAACAACAAATTTCCTTTAAGACCGTTCACATCGGTCTGATCACCATGAATCCATAAACTCAATCCGTGTTCACTCCCAAAGTCCGCCGAACAACTTGTATTTTCCGAAAGCACATGAATTTTTAGCATTTAGGCCTCGCTTTCCATCAGCGCCATCGTCTGGCTATAAATCGCTCTGATCGCTTGTCCGCCTGGGGTTTCCAAAGACTCTACCGTTTTCCCGTGATTGACGGCTTCAATGATTTTTGAATCAAACGGAATCGTCCCAACAAATGGGATGTTGTTTTCCAAACAGTAAGATTCAATTTGTTCCGTATGCACCAAGTTGACATCTGCTTTATTGACACAAACAACAGGCTTCACTTTAAACTGACGAATGGTTTTCATAATGCGCTGCATATCGCTGATCCCCGAAAGCGACGGTTCTGCAACGATCAGAACCATATCCACACCGCTGATGGAGGCAATGACAGGACATCCGATGCCGGGAGAACCGTCTATAATGGCAAGTGGCGCATCTCCCGCCGACTGTTTCATTTGTTTTTTCACTTCGGTCACCATTTTCCCCGAATTTCCGCTTCCCATTTTCAGTGTTGCTGTAGAAAAAGCATATCCGGGTTCATTGAACTGTCTCAACTCCCCGGCAATGTCGGGGAACATTTCAATGGCATTTACGGGACAAACGACCTTGCAGACACCGCACCCTTCACAGGCGTGTTCAATCACCTGATAAGGTGCCATGGAAATGGCATCAAAACGGCAATAGGATTCGCACTTACCGCATCCGATGCAGACGTCCTGATTGATCTTTGCCTTGTCCATGCCGTAAAACGGCTTCTTGATCGCTTCTGAAGGTGGGTTGATAACCAAGTGCAAATTTGGCGCGTCAATGTCACAATCTGCAAAAGCCTGCACTTTTGAAAGGGCTATAAAGGCGCCGGCGACAGTTGTCTTTCCCGTACCGCCTTTTCCGCTCAGTACCAGCAACTGTTTCATCCCTTCACCTCTTCCTTTATTGTTTCAAATAGGGCTGAAAACATCGCACGATACGCATCATCGACTCTGGCAACAATTTCTCCGTTTGAATTGAGCGTCCCAAGCGTTGAATCAAACGGAATCTTGCCAAGTAATTTGACCTCTTCTTCTCGGCAACAGGTTTCGGTTAATTCGGAAGCTTCTCCTTCAATCCATTTGTTCAAAATAACGCCGTGCGGTTTTCCCATAAGGCGAACCAATTCCAGTACCATTTTCATGTCATGAAGTCCGAATGCCGTCGCTTCAGCCACCACCACGCAATAATCGGCATCCTTAATGCTTTCCATAACCGTACAGGCACTGCCGGGCGGACAATCGACAACCGTGTAAACTTCTTGTTTTAAATCTTTGGCATCCAGCAACTTTTTAATAATCGGAACGCCGGACGGCATGCCGATCTTTAATTCACCCGTGTACACGGAGACGCCTTTTGAAAATCCGGATTGTATGGTTCCCACCGGAATTTCACGTTCGGAAAGCGCATTTTGAGGACAGACATACACACATCCGCCACAAGAGTGACATACATCGTTAAAGACGACAACCGTCTCTTTGATGTAAGCCAGGGCATTAAAGCGACAAAAATCGACACAAGCTCTGCAACCGTTACAAAGCAAGGGATTTAAAATAGGCACTTTAATCGCAACTTCCGATTTTTTAATGTGGGTCGGTTTGAAAAACAAATGCCCGTTCGGTGCTTCCACGTCACAATCCACATAGGCCGAACGTCCCGCCGCCGCTGCCAAATTGACGGCAATGAGCGTCTTGCCCGCACCGCCTTTTCCGCTTAAGACCGCTATGCGCATTTATTTCTCCCCATGATGGAATCCGGCATGTGTGCTTTCGAGCAGTGCCAATTTCCCGGCTTGATAATTTTTGATATTTTCTTCAACAGTCCCTTCGACCGATTGATACATCTCTATTTCTGCGCTGCGAATGACTTCGGCCGCATTGTCACCGCACTGAGGTGTAAACAATAAAGATGCACCCGCATCCACGACGCACTGTGCCGCTTTAATGCCGGCTCCGCCTTGGCTGATTGCACCTGCATTTTCTACGTATTCTGTTTTTCCGGTTTCCAAGTCGTAAATACAAAAATAAGTTGCTCTCCCGAATACGGGAGCCACTTTTGATTCCAGACCTTGATCATTTACAGGAACCGCTACTTTTTTTCCTTTTGTTTGGCTCACCTCTATACCTCCTTGTTATTGACATATGTCAGCTAAAATGATTATACTCTTTTATGAACATATGTCAATAATATCGCGTAAAAAAGCGCCTCACTGAGGCGCTTAATTTTTTATGCATTCATTTTTTAATCTGCTTTTAGAATTTATTTTCTTCAATTTTAATCTCTGGATTTGAATCTCTGGATTTGAATCCCTGGATTTGAATCTTTTGATTCAATCTTTTGAGGGATCATTGAATAGTGCCTTATTCTTTTAGAGCCAGTGATACATCTATCGGACCGATATCCGTATCCAATGAAAGCAAGAGCGTCTGGCGCGTCGCCGTCGAATAAGAACGGTAAGACCCTACAAAAATTTGAGGCGGAACGATGTCGCAAATGCATTCGTTTTGAGATAAAATCGTTGCTGCATTTCCTCCTATGATATTGGCCACTTCTCCAAGTGCCGATGATGCAAAGGTATCCAGCGATTCTAGTTGCATACCCGACATAATACGGATCATCTCAAGCGCCGTGTCCTTAGACATACTGAAAAGCACGCTGCCTTTTAAATCACCCGTCACGCCGAGCAAAACGCTGGCATCTTTACTGCTGGCCAAGTCTTCCAATACTGAAAGATTCTTTTTTTCAGGAACGACGTCAAGCATCAGCTTGAAAACCTCTTGCGTCGCCTTATAAAAAGCATTTACGTATTCTGCTTTCATGGGTTTACAAACCTCCGTCCTTCATGTAAAATTCTCCGATTTTTTGGTCCGTCTTCCCCACATGAACAATCAGCCAAGTCATTAGCTTTCCGGCGAACTCCTGAATTTTTTCTTCTGAAAACCCCTCTTCGTTAAACAGCACAACGTAATCATCAATTCCTTTTTTGAATACTTCATGTGCTTCGTGATGCGCCGGATAATCCGGATAGCCGATGGATTGCTGTAATTTTTCTTCTTCATCAAAGTGAACAATAACGTAGTCCTGCATAAAATACATTGTCTCTTTAACGGATTCCATACGTTCTTCCCACGGTGCTCCGTTCAGAGCCGTTTTAATAAAGTTTGATACCCGTTCAAACAATTCTTCGTGTTGCTGATCAATCAGCGGCACACCGACCCTATATTTTTCCTTCCACAGCATCTCGGTCCTCCCTGCGCTTATTCATTTGCTGTCATTTCACCCAGTGCGATCCTCAGCGGCACTTCATCACAGAGATTTGCCAGAAACTTCAGTTCATCCCCTGACATGAGCACAGAATCCCCTTTTGGAATCATCTCATGCTCACCGCGTTTAATGGAAATCACCAAACAATTTCTCGGAAACCCGACATCTTTGAGCATTTTGCCGTCACAAGGCGCCCCGTGGTGAATAATGGTATTAATGATGATCTTTTTCGATTTTGCCGATTCATCCATCTCCAAATCGTGTTCTACGACCATGTTATCAAGCATAGTATCATAAACCGGAGCGCTTTTCAATAGGTCAGCCAAAACATAGGCAGAAATTGAAACGATCGCCAAAGAGAGCAAATGTGTAAACGTTCCGGTCATTTCTACCAAAAGAATCGTTCCCGTAATCGGCGCCCGAACAATGGCCGTAAAATAGCCTGCCATTGCCAAAACGACAAAATTGTAAAAGAGAACCGAATCATAGCCCAAATGAATGGCAATATTGCCGAATATCGCCCCGATTGTCGCCCCCATTACAAGCAACGGGAAGAAAATACCACCCGGTGCTCCTGAACCAAAACTTATGGTTGAAAAAAGAAATTTTACGCCCAATAGCAAAATAAGTCCACCCAAAGGTGCTGTATCTGTCAATTGATCAATCAGCGTATGCCCCCCGCCCAAAACAACGGGGAAAATCAATCCCATAACACCCGCCAGTAAAAACGGGATAATTGGCATTGTCCGTGTATTGAGCCAGGAAATTTTTTTATAAAACTGCTGCCATCCGATCAATACATAGTTATAAAAAGCACCCGAAACCCCCAGTACAGCGCCGAGTAAAACAAGCAGCCAATATCCGCGAAGCGGAATGAGGGATTGAAGCTCAAAATGAAAAACCGGATTGGTTCCGAACGCAGTTTTTGAAATGAAGTCCGCAATCACGGCAGAAACCATAGCCGATAACAACACAACCGGTGAAAAATATTTAAAAATCTCTTCCATCGCAAACATAACACCTGCAAGCGGAGCATTAAATGCCGCCGCAAGTCCGGCCCCACCGCCGCTTGCAATCAACACTTTTCGTTCCGTCCTAGAACTGCCTATGTAGTCTCCCATACCCTGGGCAATACTGGCACCCAATTGTATAGAAGGGCCTTCACGTCCCAGTGACAGTCCCGCCAGAATCGCAATCGCGCCGCCGACAAATTTTCCGGCCAGCGTCTTGAGCCAATCCGGCGTAAAGTATCCCAAAATTGTCCCCTTTACCTGCGGTACCCCACTGCCGCTGATCATTTTGCATCGATCTACCAAAAATCCCACAAAATATCCGGCAGCCGCAAGTCCAATAAAAACCAACGGCAAATACATCGGTCGATCTCTGAAAAAGTCATAAATCGAATGGCTGTAACTCTCTGCTTTCATGAGCGTGAATCGATACGCCGTCGTGATTAATCCGACTCCGATACCGATTAGAGCGCTCTTCCATAATGCAGACAACTTTTGTGATTCCACATTGATGACAGCATTGTAATTATTACGCTTTTCATCCTTTTTTAGCATCTCCGTCCTCCAATATTTTACCCCCACTTTAGGCCTGTTAGTCCCTTTTTCTATTATAGCGTATTTACATTTTGACAGGAACGCCTTTCCGAAAACTTATGCGCAATTCAGACAAATTTAAACGCATTATCATTCTATTTTCATTTTCAACTTGCAAATGATACAAATTCACCTAAAAAGTGATTAAATGCGTTCCGATGGGTATATATACATCGAACAGGCAAAAAGGAGGAATTTTTATGAAAATCAGTGCTCGAAACCAACTTAAAGGAAAAGTGGTTTCCATCCAAGAAGGTGCCGTAAACGGCATTGTCGTTATTGACATCGGCGGCGGAAATGAAATCAGCGCCACGATCTCAATGACAGCTGTCAAAGAACTCGGCCTCCAAGTCGGCAAAGAAGCCGTTGCCGTCATTAAAGCAACGTCCGTTATGGTCGGCTTGCCGGACTAACATTTTTTAAACAGGCTAATTGATTCAGAATGCCATCCCAATGGGATGGCATTCTTTTTTTATGCACACCCCGGCTTACACGGATCTAACATGCCTTTAAAGTGTAAAATGGTGATTTAACATCAAATTAATTCCATAATTACATTCATCTTTTAAGATAAGGGTATATCCATACATCATTATTGGGAGGGAAAAATGAAAACAATGGTAAAACGATTTTTAGCCGGCGCAATCGCGCTGACGTTGATTCTTGCAGGCTCTATTTTTGTAACGCAAGGTCAAACGGTGAACTACGCCGATGCCAATAACAGTGCTTGGACCAGCAGAGCGCCCAAGTATATCTTCCTGTTCATCGGAGACGGTATGACTTACCCGCAATTCACAGCGGCCAGTGATTACATCGGCGCCGTAAATGCAGAAGGGAAAGTCGTCCAATCCGAAAAACTCACTTTTATGGATTTCCCGGTTGCCGGAAATGCGACAACATTTGACTCAACTTCTTTCGCACCGGACTCCGCTTCAACAGCCACTTCTATTTCCACTGGATTTAAAACCCTCAGCGGCGTCATCAATATGGACGAATCCAAGACAGTTACATACGAGACCATTGCCGAAAAACTCAAAGAACAACTCGGTTATGAAATCGGTATTGTCTCTTCCGTACAAATCAATCATGCCACCCCGGCAGCATTCTATGCACATCAACCTTCAAGAAGCAACTACTACGAAATCGGTCAAGAACTGGTTGACAGCGGATTTGACTACTTCGGCGGCGGCGATTTCATTTCACCGACCGGAAAAGACGGCAGCCAAAAAAGCATTTATGACATCGCAGAAGATGCAGGCTACACCATTGCCGATACAAAAGATGAAATTCTCGCTTTGACGCAAGCCAGCGACAAAGTCATCGCCATCAGTCCGATTACCGTAGGCGGCGCGCTTCCTTATGAAGTCGACCGACAAAGCGGGGATCTCTCACTTGCAGACTTTACGAGAAAAGGGATCGATACCCTCTACAATGAAACAGGATTCTTCATGATGGTTGAAGGCGGAAAAATCGACTGGGCCTGCCATGCCAATGACGCCATGTCTGCGATTCAAGATACCATCGCCTTTGACAACGCCGTTGCCGAAGCTGTGAAATTCTACAATAAATATCCTAACGATACCTTAATCATCGTCACAGGGGACCATGAAACCGGTGGTATGAGCATTGGTTTTGCAGGTACGAAATACAGCACCTACCTCCCACAACTCAGTGAACAAGAAATGTCTTTTGAAGCCTTTGATACCCAAGTGGCTTCTTACAGAGAAAATGGGACTTCTTTTGAGGCCGTTCTCTCCGACATTGAAGCAGACTTCGGATTGGTCACACCCGAAAATGCCTCTCATACGCCTTATGAAAATCTTGTTATGACCGACTATGAAGTGAACTTACTTAAAGACGCTTACACCCTCAGCATGATTCCTAAAGATCAACGCGACTTATCAGACACAGACTATTTGACATATGGCGGATATGAACCGCTGTCAATGGCAGTCACACACTTGATCAACAATAAATCAGGAATCGGTTGGACTTCTTATTCCCATACCGGACTGCCTACCGCCGTTTTCGCACGCGGAGTCGGTGCAACCCTTTTCAGCGGTGCATATGACAATACGGATATCTTCGTTAAACTAAAATCTCTCACAAACGTACAATAATCACAGAGAACGCTTTTAAGTTATGCGCCTCACAGCTGGAGGGCTGCCAAAAGGCAGCCCTCCTTTTTCATGATTACACACATTCTGCGGCCCAACCGCCTGAAATTCAAGGAGAATCTATGTCATCATCCAAAACACACCGAATCTGGCTCCCAACGCTCTTTATTTTTCTGCTGATTGTCTTCCTGCTCCTTTTGCCATCCTCTTTTGACCAAAAAATATTTCCGAATACGGAGCGTGTTCCCGTTCGCATTTTATCGACAGATGAAAGCGCCGTTCGCATCACGGGTATGATCAAGCAAGGAGAGCAGGTTTGCAAGGTAACCATTGAACGCGGCCGATTTAAAGGCACGGACGCTTCTGCCGTCAATCTTCTGACAGGTAGCCTCGAGAATGATAAACTTTTTTCAATGGGAGACCGCGCTTTTGCGGTCATTGACTACGACGAAAACGGCATCAAGTACGTTAATTTGGTGGATCATTATCGACTGGATTGGATTGTGTGGATCGGAATCGCCTTTGTATTATTGCTCATCCTATTTGCCGGGGCAATCGGCATCCGTTCGTTACTCTCTTTCATTTTGACCATACTCGTTATATGGAAAGTGCTCATTCCCGCTTTTCTGCTCGGGTATAATCCCCTACTTATCGGCATCATCGTTACGACACTTCTCACAATAGGCATTATCACATTAGTCTACGGTCTTGACAAACGGTCTCTCGCTGCCGCTTCCGGTTCCGTACTCGGCACACTGCTGACTGCTGCGCTTTCCTTTTTTCTCGTCGGTGCTTTTAAAATTCACGGTGCAGTCATGCCCTACTCCGAAAGCCTTCTCTATTCTGGATTTTCCACACTGGATTTGACCAGCATTTTCACCGCGTCCATCTTTATCGCCTGCTCCGGCGCCATGATGGATGTTGCAGTGGACATTACCTCCGCCGTTGACGAAGTAATTCGAAATGCCCCGGAGATGTCACGTACTTCTGCCGTCAAATCCGGTCTGAGCGTCGGCCGTGCCATTATGGGCACCATGACCACAACGCTTCTTCTCGCCTATTCGGGGGGCTTTATTTCCCTTCTGATGGTCTTTATGGCCCAGGGGACACCCCTCTTGAACATCTTAAACTTAAAATATGTATCTTCCGAAATTCTTCATACCGTCATCGGCAGTTTCGGTCTCATTACCGTTGCACCTTTTACAGCACTTACAAGCGGATTGATGTTGGGTAAAAAGCGGTAACGGCAAACATCCGGCGGCGGATATCCGGCGGCAAACATCCGGTGACGGACATTCACATGGGACATTTTTTTCAAAAGCAAAGAGACTTCCCGTCTAAACGACGAAAAGTCTCTTATTTTTTGGAGCTACTGGGGTGACTCGAACACCTGACCTGCTGATTACGAATCAGCTGCTCTACCAACTGAGCTACAGTAGCAAAAAAGGTCACAAAAACATTATGGTATTTTAGCGCACAAATGTCAAGAAAAATCTTAATTATGCTATACTTAAAATAAGCTTTCAAAAATACAGATAAAGAGGAATCCACATGCCCGAAATTTTAAAAAACGACTGGAATCTTCAACTCGGATCCGAATTTGAAAAAGACTATTATAAAGCACTTCGCACTCAGTTGATTTCCGAGTACAAGGATTATACAATCTATCCGGACAAACACGACATTTTCAACGCACTGCACTACACCGCCTACAAAGACGTCAAAGTCGTCATTCTCGGACAAGACCCTTACCATGGCCCGGGACAAGCACACGGCCTCGCATTCAGCGTCAAAAAAGGCGTTCCCGTTCCCCGATCGCTCATCAATATCTTCAAGGAACTCAAATCGGATCTGGGGATTGACCCACCGGGAAACGGTTACCTGAAACCTTGGGCTGAGCAAGGCGTCCTTTTACTCAACACCGTTCTCACCGTTCGAGACGGCGACGCACATTCTCATAAAAAACTCGGTTGGGAAACCTTCACGGATGCCGTTATTTCAGCCGTTGATCGAAAGCACACGCCGGTCGTCTTTATTTTGTGGGGGCGTCCTGCGCAAGAGAAGCAAAAACTCATTACAAACCCCATACACAAAATCATAAAAAGCGTCCATCCGAGCCCGCTTTCTGCATCACGCGGATTTTTTGGAAGCCGTCCTTTTTCACAGGCAAATGCTTTCTTAGAAGCCTCCGGACAAGCACCTATCGACTGGTCCCTTTAAGACTGTAGAAGCGCTATGAGCTCATCAATATAGACCGACAACGGGCGCTCGGTAAGTCCCATCACTCTGACGCCGCATTTTACCGAAGGAATCAATACTTTTTGAGCATCGCTCTCGCCGATTGCCGTAGCCATAAGAGGCGTAATTTCCCCTTGCATCGAGTTGGCAAATGCAATCCCCATCGCGCCCAAAATATAATCTGCTTTTTTACTGTTGTAAACGACGGCATTTTCACCGGTTGCCGCATGTAAAGCACCGGCTTTAATCATGGCGGATGTGGCAATGGCGTTTGTCCCGACGGCAATGATATCCGCTTCTATTTTAGCGCGAACCAATCCTTCGATGATGGCTTTTCCCAAACCGCCGCCCTGTCCGTCCACGACGAGAATTCTCATAATTTGACCTCCTATTGTCTACATTTATCCTTGAAGCGGCAAAGTCGCTTTCGCAATAACACTCTCTTGTGCATTATAACGATTAATAGGCCTTTCTACAAGCGGCATTATTCCAAAATACGTTTCGCCCAAGCAAAACGTGTTTTCTTCTTATTATAATGCCTTTTATAAAGCCTTTTACATTTTAAGACGATATATTAGTTGAATACTGTCATCTATGCTATAATGAAATCAAATTTGAGTAGGGGATTGAACAATGGCATTCAATGAAAAATTAAAATTACTGATGCAAGTTCAAGGCATTTCCAACAGCAAAATCGCACGCGCACTTTCCGTAGATCCGTCTTTGATCAGTCGATGGAAATCGGGATCACGCGTGCCGCCTAAAAACAGTGCGTATTTTTCCAAATTGGTTGACTATTTTATTCGTCATGCAGAAATGGATTATCAAAAATCCGCTTTGGCTGAAGTCATGGGGTTAACCGATATTCCGGATTCAGAGGCTTCACTGGCTCTTTGTCTTGAGCAGTGGCTACTTGAAGAAAAACCGATTGCCGCTTCTCAAATTGACCGCTTTATCGCCCGCTTTCTTCAATCGCCGTCTCCGAATATGGCAGGAACCAAAGAACCCCATATCCCCGAACAACCGAGCGGTCGCCCGTTTTCGGGAGAATGTTATCGCGGGCGCGATGGATTTAAATCGGCGATTCTCAGATTTTTAACCGACGTCCGTCGTTCTGAAAAAAAAGTCACCCTACTGCTCTATAGCGACTTGCCTCTAAAATGGCTTTCCGAAGACCCGGCATTTGCACTTCAATGGGCTTTTGCACTGAAAGCCGTGGCCCTGTCCGGACACAAAATTAAAATCATACACACCATCCAGCGCGACGTCGGAGAAATGCTTTTCGCCGTTGAGCAATGGCTCCCCATGTACATGTCAGGGGTTATTGAGCCCTTTTATGATCCGAACTTTAAACGCCCGCTTTTCAACCGAACACTTTTTCTTGCACCCGGGATTGCTTCGGTTACATCGACAACCTTCTCGAGCAGTCTTACAGCGGAACGTTACCTCTATACACGCGATACGGCAACGATTGCCGACTATGTCGAAGAATTCGAGCATTATCTTAAGAAGTGTCTGCCGCTGATGCATATTTTTACGGCTCCCGATCATTTAGGTGCCCTTTGTGATTATCAAGCCGATCATGCCCTATCCTCGCTTCGACACATCGTCTTTTCAGACAGCCCGAGTATTGAAACCTTTCCCGAAGCGGGACTGGATTACTTTCAAATTGACCGTCATCAAAAACAGCATCTCTACGAGCGCTTGCAAGCTTTTAAAAAACAGTTGGACTCTACCCCTTACACCGAAATTCTTCATCTGGATCCGTCCGGCAAAAGCAAACCACGGAATTTTATTTGCGGTAGTTTGGCTTCATATGATGAGAAATGTTATCGGCTTCATCTTCAGAATCTCATTTTCCTATTGGAGCGGTATCCCAATTATATGCTTTATCTCGTTGAAGATCCCGTCTTTTCGGATCTATACCTCTCTTATAAGGAAGAAGGCGAGATTCTGATTATAAAAAATGCCCCCGTTCCAATGGCTTTCGGTTTCGATCAACCTCAGATGGTGCACGCGTTCAAGTTATACCTCGACCAGATCATACACACGATCCCGCCGGCAGCCAAAACCCGGACTGCCGTTATAGCAAAACTAAAATCTATGCTCTAATGCAGTCAAAAAAGCACCCCTTTGATCGGGGCGCTTTTTTTGTCTTTGGAGGTTTTACGGCTGAATTCTATTTTTTTGAAAGGTTGTGAGCCACTTCGATAATCCAATCTTCTTGTCCGCCAACCGCTTTTTTTCTGCCGAGTTCGATCAATACATCTCTGGTATCAACGTTAAAGCGCTCTGCCGCACGTTTTGCATGCAACATAAAGCTGGAATAGACGCCCGCATAGCCGACAACCAAAGAATCCGAACTCATGCGAGGCAATGCAAGGCCTTTTTCCTGAACGATGGGAATGAGTACCTTGTCACCGGCATCGATTGCTTTATAAAAGTCAACGTGATTCGGAATGCCGGACTTGTTCAATGCGCCGATCAATACTTCTGTGGGTGTGTTGCCCGCACCGGCACCGAATCCGATGAGGGACCCGTCAATGTAGTCCGCACCGGCTTTATAAGCGCTGAGGCTATTGGCCACCGCCAGGCCGAGATTATTGTGAGAATGATGTCCAACCGGTACTTTTAAGTGCTTTTTCAGATAAGAAATATTATCAAATACCTGATCCGGCAACATCGCCCCGGATGAATCGGTCATATAGACGACATCCGCGCCGTAGGATTCCATTTTAAGCGCTTCCTGTAAAAGTGTTTCTTGGTCTGCCATATGTGCCATCATGAGAAAACCCACTGTAAAAAGCCCCATCTTTTTAGCGGCTTTGATGTGTTGTTCGGCAACATCGGCTTCTGTGACATGTGTTGCGACACGAACGACCTCTACACCGAGTTCTCGCGCTTTTTCCAAATCTTCGATGGATCCGATGCCCGGTACCAAGAGTACGGCAAGTTTCGATTTGGTCAAAACGGGCTTAACCGCTTTGATATAATCAAAATCCGAATGCAAACCGAATCCATAGTTGATGGAACTTCCCATCAAACCGTCTCCGTGCCCGATTTCAATAATATCCACTCCGGCCGCATCCAAGGCAGCCGCAATTTTTTTGACATCTTCCAGCGTGTACTGATGGGAGACTGAATGACTGCCGTCTCTAAGCGTCGTATCGGTAATAATCACGTCTCTCATTCGTTCACCCCCAATTTTTTCTTTGCATAGGCTTCCGCCACTGCGACAGCCGCACTATTGATAATGTCTAAATTTCCCGCATAAACCGGCAGAAAGTCTCCAAGACCCTCGACCTGAATCATAACCGTCACGATGTCGTCTTTAATGATCGGTTCCAATAAAAACGTATACCCGGGTACATAGGTTCTGATTTTTTCCATCATGTCATCAATGGATTTACGGATGGCGTCAAGATCCGGATTTTTGACTTTTGCATAGATGGTATTTCTCATGAAAATAGGCGGTTCCGCCGGATTGAGAACAATGATCACTTTTGCTTTGTCCGCTCCCCCTACTTTTTCAAGTGCTTTTCGGGTCGTTTCCGTAAATTCGTCAATGTTTTTGCGCGTTCCGGGGCCGGCACTTTTACTGCTCACGGAAGAAATGACTTCCGCATAAACCACGTCCGCCGCGCGATTGATCGCCGCTACGATCGGAACCGTCGCTTGGCCGCCGCATGTGACCATGTTGACATTGACCTCGTTGAGAATCTCTTCATTGAGGTTGACCGACGGAACCACATAAGGGCCTACCGCAGCAGGAGTCAAATCCAATGTGAAAATCCCTTTCTCTTTGAGCAAAGGTGCATGCATCAAGTGCGGCTTTGCGCCGGTTGAATCAAAGGCAATATCACTGCCGTCACGCGCCATCAACTCTTGAATGCCGTTTGTCGTCGTATCAATGCCCTTCGATCTGGCAATATCAATTCCTTTAGACTCTTGAATCCCGACGACGTAATCCAGTTCTATATAAGGGCTCCGACTGAGCTTTATCAGCAAATCGGTGCCGATATTGCCCGGCCCTATAATTGCCGCTTTTAATTTTTTCATTAAGTTGTCCTCCTAATTCTCGACCATTTGTATTGGAATCCGACTATTTGAAAGTCGTTTCCACTGTCCCGAGGGTTGAAAATTCAGCTTTAAAAACATCCCCTTTTTCCGCCGATACAGCGGCTGAAAGCGCACCCGATAGGACCACTTCCCCTTTTTTGAGGGGAACGCCATATTCGCCCATTTTATTGGCAAGCCATGCAACACAATAGGCCGGATCGCCCAGTGCGGCAGAACCATACCCTTCATTGACTTGAACACCATTTTTATAAAGGCGCATATGTACCGTTTTCAAGTCAATGGCGTCTATCGGTACTCTTTTTTCAGAGAGGACAAACACCCCTGATGAGGCGTTGTCCGAAATCGTGTCAATCAAATTGATTTTCCAATCTTTAATGCGGCTGTCAACAATCTCAAAAGACGCCGAAACATAATCCGTCGCCGCCAGAACATCCGCTACCTCAATGCCTGGGCCGATCAGATCTTGCTTTAGTACAAAGGCAATTTCAGCTTCTACTTTGGGTTGAAGCAACGTATCTCTTTCAATGCTTTCCCCATGAATCACCATATCATCCAACAAAACGCCGTAATCCGGCTGATCGACGCCCAGCATGTCCTGCATCGCCTTTGATGTCAATCCTATTTTTTTGCCGACAATGGTGCGACCTGCATCACATTTTGCATTGATGTTCATCAATTGAATTTTATAAGCGTCGTCTGCGGTCAAATCCGGGAAATCGGATGAAATCGGAGAAATCGCCTTTCCTTCTTTCGCTGCTACTGCCAGTTGATTGCTGATGGATTCTAAATTTTTCATACGTTCACCTCTGAATTCGTTAATGCCAAACCGCGTTATGGTTTATAGGCCTTAAGAATGGGTCTTTAAAGACCCATTCGTAACATCGTTTGTCTTACCTTCTCAATACTCGGATGACTTATCCCAAATATCCGATACGCTTCGAAATTTCCAGTGCCGCCGCCTTAATCTTCGTAGCGAGCGTCTCCATGCGTTCATCTGTCATTCTCCCAATCGGGCCGGATATGCTGATGGAATAAACGACTTTTCCTTCGTGGTTATAAATCGGAGCGCCGATACACCGGAGCCCTTCGACGACTTCTTCCATGTCAAAAGCATAGCCGCGACTTTTTACGCGTTTCAACTCTTCAATAATCGCATCCACCGTCGTGAGAGAATGTTCTGTAAATCGCTCGAGTTTAGGCGGGAGATAGCGCTCGATGTCATCTAAAGCCTTATACGCCAAAATGGACTTCCCAATTGCGGAACAATACGCCAAATAGCGCGTCCCGATTGTCGTAAACATTCGGATTGACTGAGTCGATTCCATTTTATCGATATAGACAATCTCATAGCCGTCCAATACGCCCAAGTGAATGGTTTCATTCACCTCTTCGCAGAGCGCTTTTAAAACCGGATTGGCCACTTCGCGAATATCAAGGTTTTTAAGGACAAGGCTTCCGAGTTCTACGAGCTTCAGTCCCAAACGATATTTTTGATTGTCCTCATTTTGATCGATCAACCCAAAATCTTTCATCGTGTTGATGATGCCGTGGATGGTACTTTTGTTTAGATCCAAATAATCTGCAATTTCCGTCAGTTTTAATTCCGGCGTCTTTTCAGAAAAACATTGCAGAATCATCGCGGCACGCTCAATGGATTGAACCTTACCAAAGTTCCCCATAGATACCTCTGCTTTTTTCCTTTTATTGTATCACATGCAGTGTCATTTTTGAAGTGAAAACCCTGCAAAGCCTGTTGCGGCAGGGGAACGCCGCTTCAGGCTTTACTTAGAAAGCATAGGTTAAAACTTTCTGCAGGGTATGAGGAAGACAGGATTTGAGCTCCTATTTTACTAAGAAGGTATCCACGATTTGATTAAAGCCTTTATTTTGCTCAATTTGCGTCCAGTGACCACATTTTCCGAAAATGTGAAGCTGAGAATTTTTAATGAGGTTGAGCAGTTTCAGAGAATTTTCCATCGGGATGACTTCGTCGTCTCTGCCGTGAATCACAAGCGTATCGTGTTCAATCGCCGCAATGGCATCATCCGGTTGTGCCATGAAGGCAACCCACTGTTGTCTCGGCGCCGGGAACATGGATGCGAAAGATTCTTGGAAGCCCGGTTCTACGCTGGCTTCATAACGCATTTTTGCCAAATCATCGGTTGCGATTGCTTTATTGTAAACGAAAAGACTGAGCATTTCTTTCATGCGTTCCACAGACGGCTCATAACCCCAGACGTCATCCAAACCTTTTGTAATTTCAAAATCAACGCCCATCGCGCCCATCAAAACCAATTTTCGCACGCGATTCGGATAGCGGATCGCCATCGCCAGTGCCAACGCACCGCCGAAGGAATTGCCGACGATATCGGTTTGCTCGATGCCCAGGGCATCTAAGAAATCAATGGTTTGTTGTACCCATGTATTCATGTCCAATCTGAGTCCTTCCGGACGATCCGTATACCCAAAGCCAACCATATCCGGTGCAAGAACGCGTCTGTTTTTTGAAAGTTCCGGAATGACAAGACGCCAATTGGCCCATGCCGATACCCCCGGGCCGGAACCATGAATCAACGTGACTGGGAAGCCTACCCCTTCGTCATGATAGTTTGTCATGTAATGACCCGTCTTGACCTGTTTTGCAATTTCCGGTTTACCACTCATGTTGCTCCTCCTTTATTTATAGAATCCACATTACAGATTGAGGGATAAATGTGATGATTAACAGTGCGACGATCAATGCCACCAGGAAAGGCAATGTCTCTTTTGCCACGTCCTGTATGCCGACATCGAAGACGCGAGCCGATGCGAACAGTGTGATGCCAAACGGCGGTGTCAACATGCCGATGGCGAGATTGGTCGTCAGCATAATGCCGAAATGAACCGGGTCAATTCCCAGTGTCGTAGCAATCGGCAATGCAATCGGAACCAATATGTACTGAATCGAACCGGATTCCATAAACATTCCCGCAATCAATACAATGGCGTTAATCGCCAGTAATATTAAAACTCTGTTGTGCGTCATACCGAGAACCGCGTCCAGTGCTGTTTGAGGAATACGGACATAGACCATAACCCACGCGAACAATGACGCAACCGCCATGATAATCATAATCCCCGCTGTCGAAACAGCTGCAGAAAAGAAAATGTCCGGCAAATCTTTTATCTTCAGTTCTTTATAGACAAACACGCCGATGACCATAGAATAGACTACTGCAACAACCGCGGATTCCGTCGGTGTGAAAATTCCGGCAAATACACCGCCGACAATAATAATCGGTGTTCCGAGTGCCCACAAGGACCCCCAGATGCTGTCTTTACTGTCCGAGGACTTAAGCTCCGGCACATTTTCAAGAATGATCTCTCCGGAAGCAATTTTTTCGGCACGCTCTTTGTAATTCCGTTTTTTCGCGATCAGATACGTCGGTACAATAAGTGCAATGCCGACGATCACGCCCGCAGGAAGGCCGACTTTGTAAAGATCGGAAACGGAGACTTTCGCAAGTACCGCGTAAATAATGAAGGCAATACTCGGCGGAATAATAACGCCGATTGGGCTGGCCGCCCCGATTACCGTGGCACTGAAAGATCGGCTGTAACCGGATCTGAGCATCCCGGCCATCATAACGCCGCCGATAGCTGCCGCTGTCGCAATACCGCTCCCCGAGATCGCCGCGAAGAACATACACGCCAGAATTGCTACAATCCCCATTCCGCCGTGGATATTGCCGACCAAGCCGTTCACCATATTGACGATTCGCTTTGCGATGCCGCCTTGATTCATCAATTCTCCCGCGAGGATAAAAAACGGAACCGCAAGCAATGCCGCGGAATCAATTCCCGCGAAAAATTTCTGAATAACGACAACCGGTTGGATGTCATTTGCAAAGATAAAAACCAACGATGATGCCCCGAGTGCCACCACAATCGGTGCACCGATTACAAGGAGTATAAGTGCACTGATAAATAATATTCCGGCCATTTACACATCCTCCTTCGTCATCAGGCTGTTGATGATAAATACAACGACCTGAAATACCAATATTGAAAATGCAATCGGGAAGATGCCGTACACAAAGCGCATCGGAATACGCATATTGGTGGAGACTTGCGTCCCCGCCAACCGGATCATATCGAATGCGATAAAAATGACCCATGTGAAAAATGTTCCTGTAATGAGCTGTTGAATGATGATCAATGCTTTTTTAAACCGTTTCGGAACGGCAATTTCAAGCGCGCTCACATTAATATGACTGTTCTTTCCTGCCATGAATGCCGAACCGAACATGACCATCGCAGTGTTGGTATAACGCGTCAGCTCTTCCGTCCAGTGCAAGCCGGTCTGGAAAACATACCGCAATACAATTTGTCCGAAATAGGTAACCGTCATGACGGAAAAGCAGAGGATCAAAATCCATCGGATGATTTTATTCAATCCATCGCTCACTTTATTTAAGCCCTTTAACATATCATCCCCCCATTCAATGCGTTGCTTTGATTGACTTTTCGATCGAATTGCCCTTGGGCATTTCCTCTCTACTCGATCGCTTGAATGGCGTCAAAGTATTTACGGTCGTGTGTCTTAAAGTATTCTTCATATACCGGTTGAACTTTTTCAATGAACGCCGCTTTATCCGTTACTTCATTGAACTTCATGCCGTATGATTCGAGCTCGGCTTTTGCGGTTGCTTCATCTTCTTTTTGCTCTTTTCCCAGTGTCTTCGCTGCTTCGAGACCAGCGGCACGGATCATCGCCTGATCTTCCGCACTCATGCTGTTCAAGAGATTTGAATTCATTTGAAGTGCGGCAAATGCAAAGAAGTGACCTGTTTCAGACATATATTTTTGTACTTCGTAAATCTTATAATCGCGAGTCGTTACAATGGTGTTTTCATGGGCATCAATTGTCCCTTGTTGAAGCGCCGTAAATACTTCACCCCACGCCATTGCTTGAGCGTTAGCACCGAGTGCTTTAAATGTTTCAATGTAAATTTCACTTTCTGCTACGCGGATTTTTAAATTTTTAAGGTCATCCGGCGTATAAATCGGTGCAACATTGCTTGTCACATGGCGATAACCGCGAGGCATAAATGCCAAGGTAGTCATGCCAACAGATTCTGTTAAGCTGTAGAGTTCCTGTGCAACGTCCGAATCCAAGAATTTTTCAACGTGATCCCAATCTCTGAATAAGAACGGTAAATCTTGTACGGCCATATCAGGAACAAACTGATTGATATCCGAAGCCGTAATAACTGTGAAATCAACATTCCCGATTTGAAGTGATTCCATCAACTCACGGTCTACGCCGAGTTGTCCGCTCGGATAAATTTCGATGACATAGCGTCCGCCGGAATTTTCTTCAACCAAGCGCTTAAACTCATGTGCAAAGTTGTCGTACGCCGTATCCGGGTTTGCAATGTGTCCCAGTTTGAGAACGGTCGCTTCCACGGTTCCTCCGTCGGATCCCGCTGTCGTCGCCGCTGCCGCTGCCGTTGTTGCCGTTGTTGTCGTTCCCCCCTGAGAACAACCGGTTACGATCAAAATAACCACCATTACCAACGTTAAAACCAAATGTCTCCTTTTCATCTTTACCCCTCCACTTTTATAATTTTCGAAAGCAGTATGAAAAACACGAGAACATTCAGTATTGCCAAACTCGGTTCTGCTATGTATGGCTAAAAAAGAGCCATGTAGTTTAGCATTGCCGAATCGAGTTCTCTAGTTGCATCATATTCGATTTTTACGTCCTTGTAAAGCACTTTTTTTTGACATTGCCAAATCGGGTTCTGTTTTTTGTCTTTTTATACGCTTTTTTTGATTCAAAAGCATCGGTATTTTGTAATTTTTTTACGATTGTATTTACTGTTTATTGAAATAATTCCTTAAAAATGTTTCGATCTTTACCCCTTCAAAATCGGGTAAAATGCTTTTTAGGCGCGAATGATCAATGTTATAAAAACGATCGTGCCCTTTTCGATCTTCCACAAAAAGAATCGGCGATACTTTTTCGAGTGATATTCCTTTTGATTTCGCATAAGCATTTCTCATTAATTCTGCCAGTTGCCCATTCTCCAAATTCTGACTGCCTCTAACATTATAAACAGATTCAGATACGTTCCGAGTCAATAATGCCCACAGAATTTCCGCATAATCTTTCGCATAAAGCCAACATCGCTTTTGCTTTCCGTCTCCGTAAATCGGAATCGGGTGATTCCCTTCAAGGCAATGCGCGATCTTGGGAATCAACTTTTCCGGATGTTGCCTAAACCCAAAATTGTTACTGCTCCGGGCAACCACAGCGGGAAATCCGTCAAATCGGCGACGCATAAGCACGTATTGATCGGCTGCGGCTTTTGATGCCGCATAGGGATTGGAAGGGCTCAGTGCCGTATTTTCGTCGGCAGGCGCCGTCGTCACACCGTATACTTCATCCGTTGAAATATGGAGAAATTTTTTTCCTGTATACCCTCCGTTTGCCGTCCAATACTCTGCCGCTGTCGTCACGACAGACCAAGTCCCTTCGACATTGGTTTTGAGAAAAATTGAGTCCCCTTGTATGCTTCGATCCACATGGGTTTCCGCGGCAAAATGAACAATGTGGGAAATTTCATATTTTTCAAGGGTCTCTCTGAAAAGCATTCTGTCATTGATATCGCCCCGTATAAAAATAAAACGATCCGAATCCAAATGATTCAGACGATCTGTTTCTCCGGCGTAAGTCAACGCATCATAAACAATAATTTTTCCCGATGCTTCCTCGATCTCCTTTAAAGCCTGTTCTAAAAAATAGCTTCCTATAAATCCGGCTCCCCCGGTGATACATAGATTCACGATATAAAGCCCCTTTTTCGATAATATTGATAGACTTCCGAAATGACTTTTTCTTGCTCTGAGTCTGTCATTTGCGGATAAATCGGCAATCGCAACACGGTTTCTCCGGCATCTTCCGTAATGGTCATATGGTCTGCCGCTCGCCCGATTTTTCGGCCGATCCCAGTCAAATGAAGCGGTTCGTAATGCGTCACCGTTTCGATGCCATTTTCAAAAAGCGCCGCTTTCAAAGAGCGCCTGGTCAGAACATCCCGCGTCTGAATATAAAAGATGTGTCCGTTTCCTTCGGCTCCCGCATCGATCTTTGCCGTCCGAAGCACACCCTTTTCAACCAGCGGTACAAAGGCTTCGGCATACCGCCGCCACAATTGCTTTCTGCGGTCATTGACACGCTCCGTATGGCGAAGTGCCTCTGCCAAATAAAACTTTGAAAGGGCAGGCATATCGAAATCCCCACCGATTCGCTTCCATTTATAGGCCGTCGTCTCCCCCCTCAAAAATGCGGCGCGATCCGTCCCCTGGTAAAAGATTTCATCCACGCGCGCTTTAAGAGCGGTGTCAGAAAGCATTAGACAGCCGCCGGAACCGTTTGAAGAAATATTTTTAGTCTTATGGAAACTCAGACATCCCATTGCACCAAATCCGCCCAGTGCCATCCCCGCCTGACTTGACCCAATGCAATGAGCTGCGTCTTCGAGAAGCCATGCACCGCTTTGTTTCGCCAGTTGCGCCAAGCCCGAAAGATCGGCGGCAACACCGCCATAGTGAATCGGAATAATGGCACGCGTCCTGCTTCCCATAACGCGTTCGACCGATTTCGGATCGAGGTTGAGGGTATCGGTTTCTATATCCGCAAATACCAGTCGCGCACCCGTTCTGGCAAAGGCGTTGGCCGTCGCTACATAGGTAAAAGACGGCAAAATTACTTCATCTTCCGGGCCGAGTTCAAGGGCAAGTGCCATAATTTCTAAAGCGTGTGTCGCTGAATGTGTCCAGTACACATTCGGTATTTTTTCATACCCCCGAACGGCGCGCAATGCACTTTCCACCCATGCGCCCGCTTCCGATTCAAGTGTCTGGAAAAGGTCGGATTCCGCCGCGTTTTCATAACGCGTCCAGGTTTCTTTATAAAATTCTTTCAATAAATACGGCTTGTGAAATGCGATCATTTTCCCCACCCGATGTGCTCGTTTATTTTCAGCGCTCTCTTTCTCTCAAAAAAAGTCGCCCACACTTATTATAGCATGGACGACTTTTTTAGTTATGAAAAACCATACGCCTTTAATTATTTCCTCTTACTGAACGACGGGATATCCCTTGTTGGCCCAACCGGAAGGTGCATTAGCAGCTGTTCCCATACCGCCGTTAAGCGATACGGCATCATAGCCCATCAATCTGAGCGCCGCTGTTGCCTGACCTGCTGTTTGGCCTGTGTAACAATAAACGACAATGGTTTTATCTGTCGGCAAAACGTCTTTGAATCCGTCGAGCATACCGCTTCCGAAAGGCACGTTGATCGCCCCTTCAATATGGCCTGCTTCGTAATCAGCCGCTTTTCTGACAGAGAGAATAACGATGGAATCATCTTTAGCGTCTACTTTCGCTTTAAGATCATCTTCTGAAATCTTATAGTTCTTGTACTCGGTTTCCGATACATCGGCAAGACCGTTGTAGTAGTTTGTAATCGCCGTTT
Source organism: Clostridiales bacterium (assembly GCA_030445805.1). GTDB lineage: Bacteria > Bacillota > Clostridia > Peptostreptococcales > Acidaminobacteraceae > JASUTA01. The sequence goes on along the minus strand of JASUTA010000002.1, from coordinate 10,743 downwards.
GAATGGCTTCAGGAACTTCTCTTGAGCCGTCGAAAGTCGCCGGTTCCGTTGTCGTAACCGCATCTACGCCGTCAACTTTTGAAATACCGAGATTCCAACCAAAGTTGACACTGCGTGCATCGATGCCCGCTACGTTAAGCAGTGTAACCGTTTGTCCCGCCGTTTGTCCGGTATAGCAGTAAACGTATACCGTTTGGTCCGTCGGGATTGTGCCGAGTTGTTCTGCAATCGCAGGGCCCCAAGGCATATTAACGGCTCCTTTAACGTGACCCGCTTCATAATCTGCCGCGCTTCTGATGTCGATGATTGCAAGATCTTCACCGGCTGCAACTTTTGAAACGAATTCGTCTTGAGCAATTTTGTAAATGTGATCCGGCATTGTACCGTAAAGTGCATCCAGCGCATCCGTCACTTCATTGACGACCGGATACCCTTTGTTGGCCCAACCGGAAGGTGCATTTGCAGCTGTTCCCATACCACCGTTAAGCGATACGGCATCATAGCCCATCAGTCTGAGCGCCGCTGTCGTTTGACCGGCAGTTTGACCCGTGTAGCAGTAAACCACGATGGTCTTATCAGTCGGCAATGTACCGAACTCGGAAGCCATATCTTTTCCGAAAGGAATATTGGCTGCGGTTGCAATATGACCTGCCGCATAATCTGCTGCTTTTCTGACAGAGAGTACATAGATGCTGTCGTCGCCTGCATCCAGTTTTTCTTTCAGGCTGTCTTCTGAAATTTTATAATTCTTGTATTCTGTGTCCGCAACATCTGCAAGGCCATTGTAATAAGCCGTTACTGCTGCTTGGACATCAGGATCAATTGTATATCCTTCGCCTTCGAATGAAGACGCTTCTGTCGTTATGTAGGCGTCTACGCCGTCAACCTTTGAAATTCCAAGATTCCATCCAAAGTTTACACTGCGGGCTTCAATGCCTGCAAAATTGAGTGTCATAACGGCTTGGCCTGCTGTTTGACCGGTATAGCAATAAATATAGACCGGTTTTCCGGAAGGAATGCTTGAAAGCCCTTCCGCAATGGCACTGCCCCAAGGAAGATTGACTGCGCCTTGAATGTGGCCGGCTTCATAATCTGCTGCATTTCTGATGTCGATGATGACCATGTCTTCACCGGCTGCAACTTTTGAAACAAATTCGTCTTGAGCAATTTTGTAAATGTGATCCGGCATGTTTTCAAAATAAGCCGTCACAAGAGCATCTAAGCCTGAATCGGCTGCTTCGGTCGCTTCTGCTGTCGTTTGCTCTACGGAAGATTCTCCCGCAATGTTCATTGAATCGGTTGCATTCTGTGCCGGTTCAGAGCCACAGGCCGTCACGGATAAGACGAGCACTAAGGCCAGTAATACGGATAACCACTTCTTCATCATAGTTACGCCCCCTAAATATTAATTTCAATCAGGACCCATCTGACGCGCCTACCGGTGCTTCATCTTCGGCAGGTGCCGCAACGTCCCCTTTTGTCGACCATTCCGCCCAGGAACCGTCGTACAATTTTACATTTTCAAAGCCCGCTTCTTGCAGTAATGCAACCGCTTGAGAAGCACGGAAACCGGATCCGCAGTAAACGATAATGGTATCGTCTTTTTGAATGTCCTTATCCCCATAAAACAGTCCGATATCTCGGCTGGACATGAACGTCCCGTCGGAATAAAGGTTATTCGTGTGTGGGTACAGCACGGCACCCGGGATATAACCTGCTTCATATTCCGCTAAAGAACGAACATCGAGAATCACAACACCCTCTTGCGGTTGTTCCGCATATTTGCTGACTTCGTCAAAAGTCGCAATCATCGCCGTGTTTGCATCGGATGCCACGTATTGAGTCGGCGTAATTGCAGGTGCATCAAGTGTCAACACCGCACCGGCATTGACCAGCGCATTGGCGCCGCCGTTGACAATCATAACCGTTTGATGTCCGTAGACTTTGAGCGTCCACCAAACACGTGCCGAATTGACCCCGCCGTTTGCGTCATAAACATATACAACGCTGTCATTTGCAATACCTTTGCTGCTGAGAACCGCTTCAACTTGATCTTTCGGCGCCAAAGTTGCCGGCACCGGCGTATCGACGACCAATTCCGACGGAGCGAGATTAATCGCACCTTCCATATGGCCCTTTGCATAATCCTCGGCAGAACGGGCATCGATTACAACGACATTTGCGTCAGACGCTGAATCGCTGATCACTTTCGCCGCTTCGACGACATTCATCGTCCCCGGGTAAGTGGTATCGATCGCACACGATGACAAGACAAACATGAGGCACAAAGACACAAGCAAAATCTTGATCGTCGAATTCTTTCTTGCCATATTGACCTCCATAAACGAATTTGTGAGATTGTTCTTTGGAGTATATTGTTAATTAATAGACAATGAAGTACGTCAATTTTTTCACACTTCACGCTCTTATTATACGCTAAGCTCCAAAAAATAGTTATCAGTTTTACTTATGCAGCATTCTTTATTAGAATGATACTTTTTTAACATTCATTTGTTTTTTCCCCTTTAGAAAAGCAATTATGATAGAATTATAAAATAAAAATGTTTGAAAACCAGTGCGTGAAAGGCCTTTAAATATCAGGATTTGTTCCGTTTTGAAAACAATATATAGCAAGAAAGGGTCCACTTATGAAATTATTCGCTCATTTTTTTAATCCCATCGCCGATCGCCACCGTTTCAAAATCCGATGGCAAACGTTTTTTCCGATTTTTTTGATTGTCGGGGCTTTTTTAGTCATCAACGGATTGACGCTTCTCGAATTTCCGAGGATTCATTCGGATGAGCTCTGGCTTCTCGGAACTGCCGAAGCCTTTATGCATGAAGGTACTTTCAAAGTCACAGAACCCTTTTTCGACCTCTATCCACGCGTTATACATCCTTTTCGGTGGCTCTATCTGCTCATGGAATCCGGCGTGATTTCCATTTTGGGAAATACGGCTTTTGCCATGCGATTTTTATCGCTTCTCGCCGCTTCGGCCGCGCTCATCGCTTTCTACAAAACGGCACTGACGCGGTTTTCGAATACCTCCGGGGGCCATTTGATCGCCTCTGTGCTGACCATCGTTCTCGCGCTCAATGTGCAGTGGCTGTACGCTTCCAGATTCGGACGCCAAGATATGATTATTCTTATGCTCGTGCTTATCGGATTTTTTTCTCTGAGCCGTCCAAACGGGAAAGCTTGGTTTCCTGCGCTGTTGGTGTGTCTCGGAATCGGCGTTCACCCCAACAGTTTTCTGATTGCAGCCGTCTTTTTCGCCGTCATGGGCATCCAGGTACTGTCCGGCAAGAGACCGTTGCGGTCATTGGTGACGTTCTTTGCTCTCGTTGCATCCGGCGCCGCACTGTACCTGATTATCGGCTACCGGTGGAATCCGCATCTCCTCTCGGAGTATTTTTCCTACGGCGCTTCGCTGGGAATAGAAATTCAAGCCACTTCACGGCTCACAGGATTTTTTTGGTTCTGGTATAAACTTTACTATCGCATCGGCGGCACTTATGACCTCTTTGATATCCGCACGGAATTGACGGTTTTCACAGCGGCACTCGCGGTTTCTGTTTGCCTCCTAACCGTTTATTTTCTGCGTCGCCAAAATCATTCAGAGATTGATTTGTCCGCACTGCAAATGGATACGGCCGCCTTTATCGCCCTCCTTGCGGGACTACTCATTATCGGCCGGTACAACCAGACGTCCGTTGTCTTTCTCTTTCCTTTCGGACTTTTACTCACCGCATCCGCCTTACAAAGCCTCTTCAAATTAACGGGTCGGTTCCTTCCATCCGATATGCGAGCGCAAATCGCTTCCGCAAAATGGACTTATATCCTCTGTGGGCTTTTGGTGAGCCTTTCACTTTTGGGTTTGAGACAAGACCTGCAATCTTATTTTGACGCCCAACCCTATCAGCGCGGTTATGCCGAAACCCTTGCCGCTTTGCATGAAATCATCCCTGCCGATGCCATTCAACTTTCCAATATCAACGTCATCGAAGGCTTTGATCCCTATGCGTTTTACGACATTCGCAACTTGGCTCTGCTTGAAGAAAACGGACTTTCCCTATCGGAGTATATTGAAGCCCGGGGGATTGAATACATCGTCCTTCACGATGAAATGGGGTACATGGAACAAACCAGCCCGCGATGGGATTTCATTTACGGTACGTTGGATTTTATGCCGGCACTTCATGCCTTTATTGATGAGCGAACAACACTCGTCGCCGCCATTGATGACCCCACCTACGGCATGCGGATTGCCAAATATGTCGGCACCTATCCTTGGGAAACCCGTATTTATCGCGTCCTTCCCGATGAATCGAAAAATGAATAGCACTCGGCGCTTAAGGTCGATTATATAAAAAAGACACCGTTATCTGTTGCGGTGTCTTTTTATTACTAAATTTTCTCCCTGCGAATTTTTGATGGCCATTTTTTCATAAAATAAATCAATATTTTTTTGAATTTCCGTTTCGCTCGCTCCGACGACCACCGCAAATCCGACGCGTTGAGAAGCGTTTTCTATCGATTCCATATCATCGCCGGCCTTGATGTTATAGCCCGCCGAAACGACAAACGGCAATGCTTCTATCGATTCAAGAGTCGGCATTTCTTCAATTTTCCCGGGTCTGCAAAAAAAGAGTTGCGTACTGAAATATTTTTTAGGAACATGCAGCGAAAGTCCGGATCCGCAATAGGGATTCAGCACCGAAAAAGCCTCTTTTATACCGAGTGCCGTTTTGATCTGAAGGTCCAAAACATCCACGCCGGTGGCCCACGGAATACTGATATCTTCATAGGCCCCACCGAGTCGGCAGGCAATTTCATTGACGCAAATGCCCTCCGAACCGATCAACATCTGAAAATAAATCGGACCGTCTTCGATGCCGAACACCTTACAAATTCGCTCTGTCAGAGCCAATATTTCTTCTCCGTGCGATTCTGCATAAATCGACGGGTATTCGTGTGCCACACATACGCCGATGTGTGCTTCAGGATCAAATGTCACGCGATCCGTCAGAGTGAGCACGTGTACCCTTGCGTCTGAAACCCATCCGCTGACAGTCACTTCATCACTCGGATAAAAAGATTCAATCAGAATTTCTTTTTCTCTTGAATAGCGCAGAACCTTTTCAAAGTGCGACCGCACCGCCCCCGGCTCCTTTAAAAGAAAAATGCCGCGTTGTCCCTGAGAGTCAAACGGCTTGGTCACATACGGCCCTTTTATTGCAATCGGTTCATCCGGACGGGTCAATATCTGATAAGGCACCGTCGGGATATCAAATGCCGTAAAGCGTTGTTTCATATATTTTTTATTGGTGACCCAAAGGGCCGTTTCGTCAGAAAGACTGGCGCTGAGTCCGAGCGCATTGGCCGAACGCATCACAGAGAGCACCGGCTGGTCCGTTCCCATTGTCATAATGCCGTCAACGGCATAGTCTGCTGCGGTTTTTGCAATGGCACCTGCATCAAAAGCATCTGCCAAAACCGCAAAATCCGCCATTTCTTTCCCCGGTGTCCGTTCATTGTAGTCTGCGGCGACGACTTCGATGCCCATGGCTTTCAGTCGCTTGATTCCGCTTATTTGACAACTTCCCGCACCTACCATCAGCATGCGCATGTTTTACCGCCTCCTGGGTATCTCCGAATGCTCACCTTTCCTCTCGGGAAACGGCAGTTTTCTCATCAACCCATAATGAAAATTCAATCGAATACCAATTGCTATACATTTTCTCAGTGTATATCCGGAGTGTCCGTAAGCGCGTCGTCTCCGAGATATTTTTACATTACCCGTCTTGCAGGCATAAGGCAGAAGTTCGGCGCTTAAATAAACGAAATGCCCCGGGCAAGGTTTCAATTGTAGATAAAGTGAGCGCTGAATCAGCCGATAACTGCTGACGCGATTGCCCTCAAGCTGGGGATAATTCCGTCTGAAAAACGACCCGATCCACTTGGATCCGAGATGTCTTATACCGTGCTCTCCATAATTGTCGTAAACGCCAAATACCAGATCACAGCCTTCCTTGGCAAGTTCCAGCATCTTGTCCACTTCTCGGATATCATGCTGCAAATCATCGTCAATTGTGATGGCATATTCTCCCCTTGCGGCGAGTAGGCCATAATAAAGGGCCCGCTGCTGCCCAACGTTTTGGGACATGCGCATGGGATGGATCATGTGATATTTATTTGCAAGCCGCTTAATAATCCGCCAACTGTCATCCGAGCTGGCATCGTCGATAAGCAGCACCTCAATATCCGATGCCGCATCGCAAAATGCCTCACCGAAATGGTCTCTGATCTCCGTAATCAGTTTTCCTAATGATGCCGAGCTGTTAAAAACAGGCACGACAATAGAATAAAGCATAAACGCCTCCATTGAAAGTACAAAAAAAATTTGCTAAAATGGCGATAACAAGGAGGGCAGTTCATGAAAAAAATTGATTGTTTTGGCGATATTTGCCCGATTCCCATGCTCAAAATGCAAAATGAGCTCACACATACCGCCCCCGGAGAAACTTTTCAGATGGTCGTCGATCACAGCTGCGTCATCGAAAGCATTCGCGAATATCTTTCGAAAAGCCCTTTCTCTTATGAAATCGAAGAAGTCATCAACGGTGTTTGGGAAATAACCATCACAAAAACACCTTAAGTTTCTGATCTTAAATTTCTGATTTAACAAAAATCTTTTTCGCCATTTTCAATAAAAAAGTTATAGATGTCCGTTATGGCACGCTCTCTGTCGCAACGTCTGCGAGCGACGAGGTAGATATCGTAATCCAAGTTGAAATTCTCGACTTCGATGCGCTTTAAACGTTTTTCATAAAGCTCTTTCTTGACGGACATGTAAGGCAAAAAGCAAATGCCCAAATTGTTGCTGACCGATGATTTGGCCGCCGGAATCGAATCGACTTTGAACATGATGTGAATTTGTTCAAGCGATAATCCGGCTTTTTTTAGTTGCTGTTTTAAGAACATGGAGATATTCAGTGCCTGATCGTCCAATAGAACCATTTCATAATGCTGAAGTTCATTGACATCGATTCGGTCCGGAATTTTAGACCCGTAATTGGCGACGAGTACAATGCGTTCCTTTCCGATTCGCGCATATTCCAACCGATCGTCAACAGGTTCCTCCGTAATAAAACAAAGGTCGGTCAACTCATTGAGGAGATCTGTTATTGAATCGGCATTGGACTTTGTCTGCATTTCGAAATTATACTTCGGGTACCGTTTTTTTACTTTGTAGAGCACACAGGGCAACGAATAGTCCACTAAAGACAGATATCCGTTAATTCTAATATTTTCAACACTGTGCTGAAGTGAGTCCAATTCCTCCATCATCTTGTTATAGATGCGGAGAATCGTGCCCGAGTAGGTAAACAAAATTCGTCCTGCCTCGGTCGGTGCAACCCCTTTATTGCTGCGTTCCAGCAATTGATATCCCAGTTCGTCTTCAAGTTTTTGAATGTTCTGACTGAGCGCGGACTGTGAGATATGTTTGTTGGAAGCAACCTTTGAAATGCTCTTTGTCTCTACGACTTCTCTAAAGTACTCAAGTGCAACTAGATTCATATTTCACCTCTTTCCCTTTATATCATGCCTCATTTTTAAAACATTGGGTATCAGTTTTTCTTATACTGATTCAGAATTGCAATTGGTCATTCAATCCAATTCAATGGTATCATATTGGTGTGAGATTGTTAAGAGTATAGCAAACTTTTTATTTCAGGAGTGTGAACAAATGGCTGAACAAACTACCAGAGCTTCTTCAAGACGTTCTTCGGCAAGTCGCAAGCCAAAGAAAAATCAAATTCCGTTTGGCGTGTTGGTGGTTGTCCTGATCGCGGTAATCGCGGTTTGGCTCAATACCCACTCACAAACTGTTGCATTTTTCTGGCTAACCGGCTGTGCCTTCGGATTCATTCTCCAAAAAGGGCGTTTTTGTTTCACAGCATCCATGCGTGATCCTTATTTGACAGGCGGAACTTCGCTGACGCGTGCCGTCATTATTGCACTGGCCATTACAACCATCGGCTTTACGGCAATCAAATATGGTTATGCTCAGGCAGGACTTGCAATCCCGGGTATGGGATATGTCGTACCGATCAGTTTAGCGACTCTCGTAGGCGCTTTCATGTTCGGTATCGGAATGGTCATCGCCGGCGGATGTGCTTCCGGAACGCTGATGCGTGTCGGAGAAGGCTTTATCATGAACACCATCGCACTTGTGTTCTTCATCATCGGCTCCCTCTGGGGCGCACATGATTTCGGATGGTGGAAAGAACACTTCATCAGCAAAGGCCCTTCAATCTTCCTGCCCGATGTTTTCGGCTGGATGGGTGCTGTACTTTTACAGCTTCTCTTACTCGCTGCACTTTACATCATTGCAGAACAATATGAGAAAAAGAGAGGCGCATCTCACTAAGAGTGAGTCTTTAATCTGAATTTGAGCATTAAATTTTGTTTCAGTTTAATCTTATTACGTTAATGGGACCCAAATCAATGGGTGAATCTAAAAAAATAAAAAAAACGGAGGAACGAAAAATGAAAGAAGTCGTATTAGATTGCTTGGGTGAAGCTTGTCCGGTACCTTTGGTAAAGGCGCAAAACAAATTAAACGAAATGGAAGTAGGCGATGTACTTATCGTCCAACTCGACCATAGCTGTGCAATGAAAAACGTTCCTGAATGGGCACGCAAAGACGGTCACAATGTTGAAGTTGAAGAAGTAGACGACGGCGAATGGGAAGTCATCATCGAGAAAACAAAATAGCCCCTACTACGGAGGTGTAAGTTTTGGAAAAGTCAAATACGAAATTCTTCGATCGCGTCAAGAAAAATGAATACTACATTAAGTGGTTGAAGAATCCTTTTACTTATGTTACTGCAGCAGTTCTCCTTTCGCTGTTTCAAATTGTCACACTTGCGGCAACCAAAAATCCGTGGGGCGTTTCGGGCACACTCGCTTATTGGGGCGCTTGGATCTATCAGGGACTCGGCGGCAGTGTAGACAAATGGTACTACTTTGCAAGCTCCGGCGCTCAATCAACGCTGGCGGCAGGCATCTTGAATCACGGTGAAAGCTGGAGAAACTTCGGCATTATTGCCGGCGCACTGGCTGCGACATTACTCGCTTCAGGGTTTAAAGTTAAGAAAATCAAATCCGTACGCCAAATCATCGCGGCCGTTATCGGCGGTTTATTGATGGGCTACGGCGCAAGACTTGCTTTCGGATGTAACATCGGCGCACTTTACAGCGGCATCGCTTCACTCTCCCTCTCCGGATGGGTGTTTGCAGTCGGCATGTTCTTCGGTGCAATCGTCGGAAGTAAACTGCTCGTAAAATTCTTTATGTAACACCACGGAGGAGAAAAAATGAGTCGAGAAAAGAAAGTAGAAAATTATGACGTGGTTATCATAGGTGGCGGTCCTGCCGGCCTCAGTGCCGGCATCTACGCCGGCCGTGCACGCCTCAAAACGTTGCTTCTCGAAAAAGCACTCGTAGGCGGCCTCGCTACATACACAAATGAAATCGCAAACTATCCTGGATTTCCTGATGCACCGAAAGGCGAAGCCATCACGGATCTCATGAAAGCACAAGCCAAAAAACTCGGCGTTGAATTCAAATTGACTGCCGTATCAAGCGTTACGCTCGAAGGCGAAGAAAAAGTCGTTGAAACGTTCAGAAACAAATATCTTGCCAAAGCAGTTATCATCGCAACAGGCGGTCGTCCGAGAACAACGGGCGGAGAAAACGAAGAACAATTCCTCTTCGATAAAGGGATCAGTTTCTGTGCAACTTGTGATGCGGCTGCCAATACCGGCAAACATGTCGTCGTCATCGGTTCGGGAGATGCCGCTATTGAAGAAGGTATGTTCCTGACAAAATTCGCAAGCAAAGTAACCGTTTCGGTTATGCATGACGAAGGTAAAATGGACTGTAACGAAATCGCACGTGAAGCGGCTCTCGCCAATCCTAAAATGGATTTCGTATGGAACAGCGTCGTAAAACGCTTCGAAGGCGATGAAGCACATTTGAAGACGGTTGTCCTCAAAAATGTCAAAACAGAAGAAGAAATTCCGGTGGACTGCGATAACTGCTTCGAATTTATCGGATATCTCCCGAATACGGAACTTTTTGAAGGTCAATTGCCTTTGACTCGAAACAGATACATCACGGTTAATGAGAAAAAAGAAACCGGTATCGAAGGCGTATTCGCCATCGGTGACGTTACAGACAAATGGCTCAAACAAATCGCGACGGCAGTCGGCGACGGTGCCATTGCCGGAACAGCGGCAGAGCGCTACATCGCGGAAAAAGAAATCTTTGATACAAAGATTATGCAATCCGAAAAACCGGGCCTCATCTATGTTTACAATGCCATCGATGCCACTGCAAGAGAGTTCCTTGCAACCATCGAAAAAATCGAGCATCAACATGCAGGCAATATCGCTGTCAACCGCATTGATGTCTACAAATCAAACGGTCTTGCTCTGAAACTGAAAGTTGACCAAGTCCCTGCCGTTGTCATCACAAAAGGCGGAGAAATCTCAGAAAAAATCTATACCCTTGATGAAGCAACCATCAACGCGGCTTTATAAGGACGGCAATATAAGGATTTAACAACTGCACATTGTTAAAAACCATTTGGATTCAAGGCGACTCTCTCGGTCGCCTTGAATTTTATTTTATCATATATTATAATGGAAAAAAATCATTTATGGGCACCCTTA